>NZ_AYYA01000056.1:0-66032 GCF_000511065.1 Psychrobacter sp. TB67 | reverse complement strand
TAAAAACGCAATAAATATGGGTAATAGTACGTACAGCCCCCAACTGGTGACGGTACTGGCAGCAATAGCAAACATGGCTTAATCCTATAGAGTAGTAACATGCCATCTATTTAACGCTATTATCTTATAGTCAATTCACTATAAATTGGATAGGGTATTAGCCTTGCTTGGTCTACTATTGGTAGTACTTTCGCTCAGCTTCCTTATATCCAAATTATAGTGAACCAACTTTATCGCTTTTTAAAAATCACCCTAAAAAAGCGCATCACTCCTCAAATAATGAGCAGCAATAAAATAATAAATAAAAATTAAATAGAGGGGCAAAATACAAAGCGTCATTATAACGCGGAAGTCAGTGGGTATAAACTACCGCTATCAGTGAGACAACAGGAAAGATACAATTGCATTTTTTATTAAGGCGTGTTCTCAATCTGAACCCGAAATGCTAAATAACTGCCAATTAATCTCAAATATAAGTACCAACCTTCATAACCGTAAGATTTTGGTGCTAATTTTGGCGCAAATAGTGCAATAAAGCGCAAAGATTGTTATATTTACAGGTTACTTATCTTTTTATATTAATTTGTCACCTGCCATGTCAGTCGCTATTATAATAAGCCGTTACCGACTGCGCGCATTCGCCCCATTTTTTGTACCATTTTTTATTTATCTGAGTTTATAGTCCTATGTCACAAGCCCAAATTGATACGCTAGCATCCTTATTTAATGATGCGGTTCAAACCTTACAAGCCGATGGCGCGTTGCCAGCTGATTGGCAAAATAACAGTCAAATCACCCGTACAAAAGATTTAAGCCACGGTGATTTTGCCAGTAATATCGCGCTGACGGCTGCCAAAGCGGCTAAGAGCAATCCACGCCAGCTTGCCGAAAAAATCGTCAATGCGCTGCCTGACAACCAAGACATTCGCCAAATAGAAATCGCGGGTCCAGGCTTTATCAATGTCTTTTTAAATGCCGACGCTAAGTTTTCGGTGTTAGACGATATTTTTAAACAACAGGATCGCTTTGGTTTGAGCGACCAGTTCGAAGGGCAAAAGGTACAGGTTGAGTTCGTATCCGCCAATCCAACCTCTAGTTTACATGTCGGTCATGGACGCGGTGCTGCGTTTGGCATGAGCGTGGCAAACTTGCTCGAAGCCATTGGTTGTGACGTCACTCGTGAGTATTATGTCAACGATGCCGGTCGGCAGATGGACATCTTAGCGACCAGTACGTATCTGCGTTATCTAGAAGCCAACGGTGAACAAATAACTTTTCCCGTGAATGGCTATCAAGGCGACTATGTCAGTGATATTGCCCAAACACTAAAAGCACAACATGGCACTAGCTACGTGCACAGCTTTATAGACGTTGCTAAAAATGCGCCAGAAGATGCCCAGTTTGAAATCAATGATGATGGTGAAAAAACATTGCTATCAGGTGACAAAGAAGCGCATATTGATGGTCTAATTGCTAATAGCAAAGCATTGCTTGGTGATGGCTATGAGCTGTTTTTAAATGCAGCATTGAGCAGTATTTTGGCTGATATCAAAGATGACTTAAATGACTTTGGTGTGCGTTATGAATGCTGGTTTAGCGAAAGATCCATTGATAGTGAGATTGCGCCGGTTTTACAGATTTTAGAGGATAAAGGCTATCTGTACGAAAAAGACGGCAATATTTGGTTTAAATCGACTGATTTTGGTGATGAAAAAGATCGTGTGGTACGCCGTGCCAATGGACAATCGACTTACTTTGCCTCTGATATCGCTTATCATAAAAATAAGTTCGATCGTGGCTTTGATAAAGTCGTCAACGTTTGGGGCGCCGATCACCATGGTTATGTGCCACGGGTAAAAGCGGCGTTGTTAGCTTTGGGGATTGATGCAGAACGCCTTGATGTGGTGCTGGTTCAATTCGTAGCATTATGGCGCGGCAGTGAAAAAGTGCAAATGTCGTCGCGTTCAGGCAAGTTTGTCACCTTGCGTGAGCTGCGCCATGAAGTCGGTAACGATGCAGCGCGCTTCTATTATGTCGCGCGTAAGCCTGAAGTGCACGTCGACTTCGATTTAGAGCTGGCCAAATCACAAAGCAAAGACAACTTGGTTTATTACATTCAATACGCGCATGCACGGGTTTGCCGCGTATTAGAAAAGCTAGAATCCAGTGGTCTGATTGTAGACGATTTGATTGGTGCCCAGCACCAAAACTTGCTGACAGCGCCTAGTGAAGATGAGCTAATCAAACTCTTAGCGGCCTATCCAGCGACACTGTTACGAGCTGCTACAGGCTATGAGCCGCATGTACTGACCAACTATCTAAAAGATTTGGCAGCACTCTTCCACGGCTGGTACGATAGCAATCGTATTCTGCCAGTGAGCTTGACCTCAGGTGAGACGCCAAGCCAAGAAGAGCTCGATATGATGCAAGCCCGTCTGCGCTTGTCAAAAGCGGTACGTCACGTAGTGTCCAATGGGCTTAGTTTATTAGGGTTATCTGCACCGTCTAGCATGTAGAACATATACAGACGAGCGATAGCAATAATTCGACGATAATTCGATAACGACAGATAGATTCAGTAGGGAGAAAGAGATCCATGCTAGCCAAAAAACCTAAAGGTGCGACCGAAAAGCGCAAATCAAGTAGCGTATCAGGTTTATTATGGATGTTTGTCGGGGCAGTATTGACCCTAATGATCGGGGTGTTTTTGTACCTCTCACCATTATTTGATTTTAGTCCCGCTGATAGCACTGCCGGTAATGATCCTGATCGGCAGGTAGAGCCCCGCGTCGATACCGATACCGATAATAGCGATTACGAATTCTACGATATTTTGCCCAATCAAGAGATGGCGACCATCCCTGATGAAAATATCGGTGAAACAGGTAATGATGGCTTGGGCAGTATCGGTGCTTTTGAGCCGGACGTCGTCGTTACTCAACCGGAGAGCAATTCAGCCAGTCGCAATGATGATACGGGTAACTTTGGTATTTCTGAAAGCACCGTGATCGAGCCAAGCCGTGGTAACAATGCTGGTACGGCCAATAATAGCGATGATATCGTTATCGTTGAAGAAGACGCTACCTATGATGGCGCGCCGGCGACTAGTAATAGTGGCAATACGGCAAACCGAGCCAATAATTCAGGGACGAATGCGGCTAGCGTCCAACCTGCCAAACCTGCGGCGACCTATATCTTACAGATTAACAGCTTTGGTGATGCTGATGAAGCCGATCGTCGCCGTGCGCAAGTGCTCATGGCTGGCGTGGATGCAAGAGTAGTCAAAAACACCACGGGTAATGGTTTGCCAATTTATCAGGTCATCTCGCGTCCAATGAACAACCGTCAAGCGGTTGCTAGTGCGCAGCAGCGCCTACAAAACAACGGCATTGACTCCATCATCGTTGAGCAGCGCCGTTAGGTTGAATGCTTTGTGCTCGTTTTAGTCATGTGTTAACAATAAGAAAGCGTCGCAATGACGCTTTTTTTATCTCTGATTTTTGACAAGAGTGTTTTATCTTTTCGGTTTATTCTATCTTATTAAAACCTTCACAAAGAGTATGGCTATGACAGTATCTGACTCAGCAACACCGCCTACTGGCAACGTTAAAGCCTTTTTTCAAAAGTATTTTATCGATGCTTTTACAGGTATGGCTTTAGGACTATTTGTCACATTGATTGCTGGTTTGATTATCTCACAAATCGGTGGTTGGTTAGAAATGCCAGCACTCATCGCAGTCGGCAAGCTGGCCTCTGTATTAATGGGTGCTGGTATCGGTGTGGGCATTGCTTATTACCTCAAAGCGCCGACCTTGGTTATGCTCAGCTGCTTGGTAGCAGGGATGCTGGGGGCGCACTCTGAAGCGTTGATGGCAGGCACGCTTTTTACCCCGCAAGTGGGCGGACCTGCGACGTTCGTGGCTTTACCCGGTAATCCCATTGGTGCGTACCTGACCTCGGTATTTGCTTATCGCGCTGGTACTTGGGTCGCTGGCAAGACCAAGCTTGATATTCTGCTAGTACCATTATTGGTATGCGCGGTAGCATTAGCAGTTTGCGCACTATTGAATCCACCTATCGTCGCTGCTGTCGCTGCTATTGGTCAAGGTATTCAAGCGGCTACTGAGTTACAGCCATTATTGATGGGTATTGTCATTGCAGTGGTGGTGGGTATTTTATTGACCTTACCAACCTCTAGCGCTGCTATTTGTATCGCTATTGGGCTTGGCGGTGTAGCAGGTGGTGCAGCAGTTGTTGGTTGTGCGGCACACATGATTGGCTTTGCCGTTGCCAGTTTTAAAGACAATGGGATCAGCGGTGTCGTCTCTCAGGGTTTAGGCACGAGCATGCTACAAATTCCAAACGTGCTAAAAAAACCTGTGGTCTTATTGCCCGCTGTTGTCGCTAGCGCCATCGTTGGCCCTATCGCCACGGTCGGCTTTGGCTTGGCGTGTACGGCGACCGGCGCGGGTATGGGCACTGCTGGACTGGTAGGAGTATTTGGCGTTATTGAAGCGTCACAAGAGATTATGAGTAGCGCTCAACTATGGACAGCGATTATTTTATTGATGTTCGTATTGCCTGCGCTGATTGCTGGCGTCGTCGCTTATATGATGCGCCGTCTGGGCTGGTTAGTCGATGGCGATATGAAACTGCCTTAACATTAAGCTTTATATTTACTTTTATATTTAAAGTTACTTAAGATTTTTAGACTGTGAACAACCAAAAAAGCCCTGCTAGTGTAGCGGGGCTTTTTTGACCGTCTTTATCTTTATCTAAATCTTATAGCGACTAGGCCGATTTACGAACACCCGTTCTAGCAGGTTTCTTGCCTTTCAATTTGCGTGACAGCTTATTGACGTCATTCAGTATTTTGCTATAGCTTGCTGGAAACACGCGCTGTACGGCGTCGATCATTTTGGCATCGTTACCAATCAAGCAGCGCGGCTGGTTGCTTGCGGCCGCTTGCAGAATAATCCAAGCGGCATCGCTGGCATCGAACTTTAAGAATTTATTAAAACTGCTGATCGCTTTGCTGCCACCACGCATGCCAAGGTCACTGATGCTGTCATTACCACGCGCACTATTGGCAATATTGGTTTTGATGCCACCTGGGTGAATGCAAGTCGCTGAGACGCCGCAGCGCTGAATGTCGAGCTCTTGACGTAGGCTCTCGGTAAAGCCACGTACCGCAAACTTACTGGAATTATAGGCAGACTGCGAAGGCTGAGCGGTCAAACCAAACAGACTTGAGATATTAATGATATGACCATGTTCGTCAAATTGGCGTGCTTTGCTGTCTTTACCACTTTTAGTCGATTCGCTTTCTTTGACGCTATTTTTGATCAAAGGTAAAAAGGCTTTGGTGCCATAGACCACACCCCAAAAATTGATATCCATGACCCATTCAAGCTCATCGATACTGCTGCCTTCTACGGTCGAATATAGCGCCACGCCTGCATTGTTAAAGATGAAGTTCACTTTGCCGTGATCGCTCATGACGTCGTCTGCCCACGCTTGCACCGCTTTATTGTCTGAGACGTCGAGTACGGTCATAGTGACTTTGACATCATAACCGACGAGCAGTGCTTTGGTTTGGGCTAACTGCTCAGGATTGATATCGGATAGCGCGACATGACAGCCCATTTTTGCTAAATGAATGGCAAGCTCGCGACCCATACCAGAGCCGGCACCAGTGATAGCAGCGACATGATTGCGGTAATAGGGGGTAATGTCATGGTTTTCATTAGCAGAAAAAGGGAGGTGCTGACGTAGGGAGGTTGCTATAGAAGTAACATTGTTAAACATGATGAACAATCCTTTGTATCATTGATTCGGGAGGTTTGGTCGTAACTTTGGTCATCACTTTAGTCATGATTAAGGAGACCGCATAAGAAGTCGCTTTACCTTAGCATGATTTATGAATTTACCTGCCCACGATTGATAAACGCAGCTGTCATTTTTTGAGCCACCTATAGTCAGTGAAAAGTAATATCGAACCATCACGCACTGCTGATATCCATTTTTCTTGCTTGCTGCGTCTGTGCAGACAGACCCTATATCATTAAAAATGACCAGACATAAAAAAAGCGTCTTAGCATAATGCCAGACGCTTTTTTTGATGACAGTCAATTAAATAATTAGTTGTTATCATTGAACTATATATTAAGCGATTTCAGGGGTCTTGCCGTCGTTGATCACTTGCTCATCGACGAGCACAGTCTTTGCATCTTTCATAGACGGCAGCTCATACATAGTATCAAGCAACGCATTTTCTACGATAGAGCGTAAACCGCGAGCACCGGTTTTGCGTGCCATTGCTTTTTTGGCAATCGCATCAAGCGCTTCTTTGGTAAAGCTAATATCAGCGCCTTCCATATCGAACAAGTACTTATATTGCTTAACCAAAGCGTTCTTTGGTTCCGTCAATATTTGTACTAGCGCTTCTTCATCAAGCTCTTGCAGCGCGGCCAACACGGGCAGACGACCAATCAGCTCAGGAATCAGACCGAACTTGATTAAATCTTCTGGCTCGACTTGCTGGAGCAAATCTGAGCTACGTTTACTGTCATCTTTTGAGCTGACATCAGCATTGAAACCAATACCAGTTTTTTCTGTACGCTGCTGGATGACTTTATCAAGACCGGCAAACGCGCCACCAACGATGATAAGGATGTTGCTGGTATCGACTTGGATCAGCTCTTGCTGTGGATGCTTACGCCCACCGTGTGGCGGGATAGCAGCAACCGTGCCTTCGATAAGCTTTAGCAAGGCTTGCTGTACACCTTCGCCCGACACGTCACGCGTGATAGAAGGGTTGTCGCCTTTCTTACTGATTTTATCAATCTCATCGATATAGATGATGCCCTGCTCAGCTTTGCTCACATCGTAATCCGAGGCTTGCAAGAGCTTTTGCACAATGTTCTCAACGTCTTCACCAACATAACCCGCTTCGGTCAAGGTGGTGGCATCGGCCATTGCAAACGGCACATCAAGCAGACGTGCTAAAGTTTGCGCTAGTAAGGTCTTACCAGAGCCTGTCGGACCAATCAGCAAGATATTGCTTTTTGACAATTCAACCATTGCTTCATCAGCGCCAATCTTAGCTTTTTTGCTATCATTCGCCAAAGTTTGACTGACTTTTAGACGCTTATAATGGTTATAAACAGCGACCGCCAAGGCCTTTTTAGCAGCGTCTTGCCCGATGACATACTCATCGAGTTTGGCACGCAGCTCTTTTGGCGTCGGCAGTTTTTTATTGACCCAAGAGGTATCAATATCGCCATCAGCATCGTCATTGTCGGTATCAACATCCGCAATCAGGTCGGTACATAACTCAATACACTCATTACAGATATTGGCATCGTCAGCGGCAATCAGCTGTTTTACTTCGCTTTTTTCTTTGCCACAAAAAGAGCAATGCGGTGTTTTATCTTCTGCCATATAAAGGCACTCCTAAAATTTAAAACGTACAGTCATTCCACTATAAAAGTATTACTGCGTTAACCTCGCTTGAAGTATTACTTATACATCTACACTCGGTTGCCTTGTACTACTTTTAAATTGAATCGACTATATCAGTATTCCGATTGTTTGCATAAATGCCAAAGCACATAGGGCAAAGGCATTTAATGCTTATCAAAGCTGCTATATCATCATTATAATGAGTTAGGGCGACGTTCTAATACTTCGTCGACCAAACCATACTCTTTAGCCTCTTTGGCATCCAACCAATAGTCACGTTCGACATCTTTTTCGATTTTCTCAACCGGTTGACCGGTACGCTCAGCCAAAATCTCATTTAAGCGAGCACGAGTTTTTAGAATTTCACGCGCATTAATTTCGATATCAGTTGCTTGACCTTGCGCGCCGCCTGATGGTTGGTGAATCATCACGCGCGAGTTGGCTAGGGCATAACGTTTGCCTTTTTCGCCTGCTGCCAATAAGAACGAACCCATGCTATAAGCGCCGCCCATACAAATGGTCGATACTTCAGGTTTGATAAAGTTCATGGTATCAAAAATAGCCAAACCAGCGCTCACGGAGCCGCCCGGTGAGTTGATATATAAATGGATGTCTTTATCAGGGTTTTCAGCTTCTAAAAATAGCAGCTGAGCGACGATCAAGTTGGCCATATGGTCTTCAACTTGACCGGTCAAAAAGATAACACGCTCACGTAATAGGCGTGAGAAAATATCAAACGAGCGTTCACCGCGCGCTGACTGCTCAACCACCATAGGAACCAATGCTGCTTGAGTCGTACTTTGTACGTTGTCATGCGCACTCATCAGCATATCAAAATGCGGGTTAGCAGTAATACGATCATAATCTGTCATAAAGATGTCCTGTTTATAAGTACATAAAATAAAGAGAATAAAGAAATAGGGATTAGCAAACAGCCAAGCTTTTATTGATGCTTATCATTGTAAATGTTGTCGTCTTTTAATCATACTAACGGGCTAAAATAATAAGCGCCAGATGTCGCTAAAAATAATTGAACCAATGGTAACTTTTTTATGGGGGCAATAATAACGTTTTAATGTGACAAACGATAAATGACTCCCTATTAATAAGGCGTCTATAGACATTTATCAAGGGCACAAGCCATAAAGCACCAATAAAAATGCCCTAACAGAGCGTTAGGGCATTTTTAATACATTCTAAAGCAGTAGCGCTAAAATGCTAAATTACATTGCTTGCTGCTGTTGTTGCTGAGCAGCTAGCAAATCTTGGTAGCTCACTTCTTTATCCGTGACTTTACCTTGCTCGATTAGATAATCAACCACTTGGTCTTCTAGAACGACAGACTCAATGTTCGCGCGCTGTTGCTTATCAGTGGTGTAGTACTCGATCACTTCTGCTGGATCTTCATAGTTTTCAGCGGCTTCTTTAATGAAAGTCTCAACGCGGTCTTGGTCCACTTCGATACCTTTGGTGTCGATAACACGAGCAACGATGATGCCAAGACGGGCAGCACGTAGCGCTTGCTCTTCGAACAATTCATTTGGCAGCATGTCTTTATCGAAGCTATCAGCATTGGCACCGAATTGCTGAGAAAAACGTTGCATCATCATGTTGCGTTGACGCTCGATTTCTTGCTCTAGCATGGCGTTTGGCACGTCAAACTCGTTCTTTTCTAGTAGCGCATCAAAAGTCGCTTGTTTTACTTGGCTACGCGCTGCGTTCTTGATTTCGCGTTCCATGTTTTTGCGTACGTCTTCTTTTAATTTCTCAACGCCGCCTTCTTTAACACCGAATAGCTCTAGGAACTCTTCGTTGATTTCAGGTAATTTTGATTTTTCAACCAATTTTACGTTGATTTTGAATTGCGCTTCTTTACCCGCTAGGTTCTCAGCTTGGTAATCTTCTGGGAACGTGACGTCGATCACTTTTTCTTCGCCAGCTTTCATGCCTTTGATACCATCTTCAAAGCCTGGAATCATCTGGTTGCTACCGATGACCAATTTGAAGTCTTCAGATGAGCCGCCTTCGAATTTTTCGCCGTCGATTGAGCCTTCAAAGTCAAAGGTTACTTGGTTATCTTTGGCCGCTTTACCTTTTTTCTCAACGAACTCTTCACGTTGTTTTTGTAGGTTTTCGATCATTGTGTCGACGTCTTCTTCGCTAACTTTAGCCGTGTGACGCTCAACTTCGATTTCATCGATACCTTGGACGTCAACTTCTGGGAAGATCTCGACAGTGGCTTGATAAACCAAGAAATCGTCTTCTAGTTTTACATCGTCGATGTTAGGCATGCCAACTGCGCGGATGTCTTCAGATTTGATCGCTTCAAAAACGGTATCACGGATCACATCGTTGATGACTTCTTGTTGAATGCCAGCACCGTACTGTGAACGGATATGTGACATAGGGACATTACCTTTACGGAAACCGTCAATCTTGGCAGTTTTCGCTACTTGACGAATACGGCCTTCAACTTTGTTTTGAATTTTTTCAACGGGTACTTTAACCGTTAGCTGAGTTTCTTTATTAGATAGCTTGTTGGTTGTGACTTGTAAATCTGTAGCCATGTTAGTTACACCTTTAGGATTAAATAGTAATAGACAACCAAGCTGCAAAATACGCGTGAGCTACTGGTTGCCGTTGGAATAAATAGGGGATATTGATAGCGCGCAGTTTCGCAGCCCATGCCTGTAGCAATCGCTACTGACACAAAAATGTGAAAAGCTTTATTTTGATAAACGCTACCAAATATCAATAATAAGCCGCTAATGTACCGCATAATAACGCTTTTTGCTCAATTATACAGACAAATAACGGCTTTCAATAAAATTTTAAAAGTAGAACAGTATAATCTATCTGCTTATTAAAGTAAAAGTTATCTGTTTATCATCCGTTTACTTTGCGTCCACTATAGTACCAATCGCGCTTAGAGAGTGCTTTGAGCATTTCATTTGACTGCTTGATAGTAACGTTAGCATGACTATCAAATGCAAAATAAGCTATAACCGTCTTTAGCGCTAGCGCTTATCAATGGTGCTTATAAAGGCAGTTGTGCCAATAGTTGCTGAATCGCCTGACCGCGATGGCTAATGCGGTTTTTATCCTCAGCGCTTAGGCTCGCCGCACTGGCTTGCAACTCTGGCAACCAAAATAGTGGATCATAGCCAAAGCCGCCATCGCCATGTGGCGCCGCCAAAATCTCACCGTGCCATAAACCTTGGGCGATAATCGGTAATGGGTCATCAGCATGACGCACCATTGCCAATACACAAACAAACATGCCTTTAATAGAAGCATCTGGCTTCGCTGCGCGAATAGGCTGCAAGTCAGCGATGAGCTTAGCATTATTTTTACTGTCATTGCCGTGCTCGCCCGCATAACGTGCCGAATAGATGCCGGGTGCGTTGCCCAATACTGGCACACAGAGTCCCGAGTCGTCAGCGATAGCAGGTAATCCGCTGGCTCGGCTGGCATGTCGCGCTTTGATAATGGCGTTCTCAACGAAGCTTAAGCCATCCTCAATCGCATCGTCGATATCGA
Source organism: Psychrobacter sp. TB67 (assembly GCF_000511065.1). Taxonomy (NCBI): domain Bacteria; kingdom Pseudomonadati; phylum Pseudomonadota; class Gammaproteobacteria; order Moraxellales; family Moraxellaceae; genus Psychrobacter; species Psychrobacter sp. TB67. The sequence continues at coordinate 55,028 of NZ_AYYA01000056.1, read as the reverse complement.
GATGACCTTGCGGGATAATCGTCACATCCAAGTCAGCTTCGGCAAACAGTCTTTTAAACTCCGCCAGTTTGCCCTTATTATTACTGGCAAGTACCCATTGGCTATCTGGCGTTGTTTGTGTTGAATCAATTGAGGCTGTCGGCTGTTGATGAGTGTCTGTGGCGTTGCTATAACTCATGGTATTCGTCCATCATAGGGTTGTTTGTCAAGTAAACTGTTATTTTGACGTTTTATACGCTAGCGATAATAGTAAACAATGCGTGAGCGTTGTTTGTATGGTTTGCACTGGCATATTCTAAGCTAGCACCGGCTAAATTACCAATTAGCATAAGGAATCAATGATTCATAACATTTGGTAACTGATATTTGTCATTACTATTGCTATAATACAAAACAAGCTACAGTGAATTATATCTTATAGCTTGTAAACTTAAAGTTAATAATACTATCAAACCCCAATAATGGCTTTTAAGTCAATAACTTGGTGTTTAATGGTGTAATAACGATTAAGTATCACTTGCTTGAGATAGCTTTTAAATTTAGAATTTTTTAGGTTTACAGCATATTGAGTAATAAATCTCACTAACAATAAACTAAGCCAATTTAGTCCAATAATTTATAGCGTTCATTTGAAGCTATACCTAATACTAATGGCTAAACCAGCAAGGATAAAATAACTATGTCAAACATTACTTTACCAGACCTACCATATGCAAAAGATGCTTTAGAGCCGCACATCAGTGCTGAAACTTTAGAGTTCCATCATGATAAGCATCATAATGCATATGTGACTAAGCTTAACGAGTTGCTACCGGGTTCTGGTCTAGAAGACAAAACATTGCCAGAAATCATCGTAGCAACAGCTAAAGATGACAGCAAGCAAGGTATGTTCAACCAAGCAGCCCAAGTATGGAACCACACGTTCTATTGGAATTGCATGACGCCAACCAATGGCGGCGGCGAACCTACTGGCGACTTGAAAGCTAAAATTGAAGAAGATTTCGGTAGCTATGATAAGTTCCGTGAAGAGTTTAAAAACGCTGCACTCACTCAGTTCGGTTCAGGTTGGGCGTGGCTAGTCGCTGATAAAGTCGGTGGCAAACTGTCAATTGCTAAAACAGCAAATGCTGATACACCACTTGCACATGACCAAGTAGCGGTATTGACTTGTGACGTGTGGGAACATGCATACTATATCGATTATCGTAACCGTCGTCCTGACTATGTTGACACGTTCCTAGACAAGCTAGTGAACTGGGACTACGCGAACGCAAAATACAAAGGTCAAGATGCTGGTGTTGAAGAGTAATCTTTAATCCAAGTATTTGATTAATAAAAAAGGACGCTGAGAGGCGTCCTTTTTTTTGGTTTAATATGTTTCTGATTAGTCTTCTAATGCTTTTGTCCAGAAATTTCTCAAAGCTTTGATGTAACGCTGAATATCAGTTTTGGTCAAAACGACACTTTCGTTAACTATAAGGTTTGGAAAATATTTATTTAAATTGCGTCCAGAGTCACCCTCAAATCCGTGCTTTATCACATTAGCAACATACCTTAACTCTTTATTCAGTGCTTTCCAATCAGAACAGGAATCAAGATCATAATTATCTTGAGCTAATAGAGGCTTCAATATATCAGTATCGGCTGAACCAAATGCTCTTATTTTTTGTCGCTCAAAAAGATGAAATAACCAGACTGCTGTAGAATTTAAAAACTCTTGCTTTAACTCTTGTTCAATCAAAAAGTGATTAACTTCCTCAAAATAAGCATCTTCTTCTATCATTCCTACATCATCTATGTCAGGATCAAGACTCTTTGATTTCTTTTCAAGAAATAGCTTTCTTTTTTCTATAGCTTCTAATTCAATACTTTCAAAACTACTTAATAGTCGAGTAAGAGTTGTCCGTTCGAATCCATCTATCTCTTGCTCGATATTTATTTTTATTATTTCGGGATCCATCATATTATATTCCTCCTCAGGAAACGTAAATTCAGGCTGTAGATAGCGTAGTAGACGTAGGCTGGTTTTTTTAACCCAGCACTGTGTCTTTATAAAGTTTTAAAGCTGGGTTAAAAAAACCAGCCTACAAATATAGTTAAGATTATTATTTAAACTTAATCCTACAACACCTCAAACCCAAACTTACCCAACGCTTCTCGCAGCATTGCAATATTATAATAAGCATGCGCATTCACAGTATTTTGAAAGAAGATATAGAGTGTATCAAAGTGCTGACGCTGATTGGCAATCGCTTGCGCCCAGTCCTGCATCTCCGCCTCGCTGTAGCGATAATCATGACGGTCAGCCGCGCTCATCGCATCCCACCAGTTTAAATTATTACCATGCATACGCAGATAGCCCGTACGTTCGGTAAATATCAATCTTGACGGCGGCAATCCAGTGACTTTGGGATAATCGACGCTACACCAAATCAGCCCTTGTTGTATAAAACTATCAACCACTTGTGGCGTGTGCCAGCCATTGTGACGAAACTCGATGGCGAGTGGGTAGTCCTGAAACCAGCTAACGAGATTGGCCAGATAAAGACGATGCTCACGAGTACGATCAAAGCCGTGTGGGAATTGCAGTAGTAATGGCGCGAGACAATTAGCTTCTATAAGAGGCGTTAGCGCAGTCAAGAAAGCTTGCGCGTGTTCGGCAGTGCCTTTACGTGCATGAGTAAAGTCTTGATGAAGTTTGACCGCGAACTTCAATTCACTGTCTACTTGCACATAGGCTTTATTGACCATACCGGCAAAGGCTTTTTGACCGATAGGCGCGTAGAAAGTGCTATTAATCTCGACCGCGCCGTATTGCTTGGCGTATTCGCGTAAGAAGTCCGTTTTTTTGGTGCCGGTTGGGTACAGCGTACCAAGAAGATCGGTGTCGCTATAGCCACCAGTGCCAAGGTAGATACGCTGAGTAGGGGTACTATCCATGTTGACCACCCTTTGCTATTTTTGCTAATTAAAATGTTTAGCTAGATTTTTACGCACTTATTTGTTTTCTCGTTATTTCTTTCTTGCCCATAACCATTCAATGAGTGCCATCAGCGCATCATTCTCTTCATTACCGTTAAGTTCACGAGAAATGGCTGCGCGTCCATCATCAAATAGCGATTGTGCATAGCTAGTTGCATCATCAACGCCCATCAGCTTCACGTAAGTAGACTTGTCTAGTTTTTCATCGCTGCCAGCAGGTTTGCCGAGCGTATCGGTGCTAGTGGTGACGTCTAAAATATCGTCCTGAACCTGAAAAGCCAGACCAATATGCTGTGCGCAATCCTGCAAGGCCATACGCTGTGGAGCGGTCGCGCCAGCACAGATACCACCCATCAGCATAGCCGCTTCAATCAATGCGCCCGTTTTATCACGGTGGATGGCTTCTAACTCGCTTTGCGTGATATCAATGCTGGCTTCAGCATTCAGATCGAGCATTTGCCCTGAAACCATGCGTCTGGCACGCGGCGCAAATATCGCGATTAATTGGCTGGCGATAGCGGAGTCAAAGGGTGCAAAAGTGGGCAGCTCTGCGGTCAATACCTCAAAGGCTAGCGTCTGTAGCACGTCACCAGCGAGTAGGGCGGTTGATTCTGCAAAGACAATATGCGCGGTCGGCTGACCACGGCGCAAGTCGTCATCGTCCATACACGGCAAATCATCATGCACCAATGAATAGGTATGCAACAGCTCTACTGCCAACGCTGCACGGCGCGCCATATCATAGTCGGAATCGTTTTCTAGTAGTGATTCTAAATCGCTATTTTGAAGGGCTTTGTTATCAATGCTTTTATCCACACTTTCATCGTCATTACTAACATTATTATTAGCGCTTCCATTAACATTGTCATTATTATTAAAGGCATCATTAGCATTGCTACGATTTATGCTGTCAAAGGCACTGGCAACCAATAATGGGCGTACCAATTTACCTTGACCAGTCATCACGTAGCGGCAGGCATCAAGCAGTGGGTTTGGCAGCTCGGCATAAGCAAACAGCACGTCGATATCTTGTGACAATTGCGCGCGCACGGTGCTGTGAAATTGCTCAGTGTTGTTATTAAAGCTAGTAAAAGACATAAAGCTTGGCGTAGAGGAAACAGTCATAACCCAACCATCTATCAAGTGAATAATAAAAACGGTATTAGTGTAGCATGATAGGTAGGATTGCTTATGCGACACATGGTATCAATAGAGGGTTTTTTTGCAATTTAAAGCAGTCGTATGATGCTAAGGTATCAGGGTTTGAGTGCAATATGGCAACAAGGCATCGTTACCTATTACTGATTTAACTTAGCGGTTGAATATGTTTTGATAAGGGAGCGTGTCGGGCATTTTATGCCAGTTGTTCATCGTGTTTAGCGCGTTAATAGTTCAGTATACAGATACTCACTAAAGCACGTTCGCCGCTAGGTAAAGGGCTAGTATCGACTTAAGAGTGACTTGCGAGTATGGTATTAGCTTGTGACAGTTAGGGGCATAATCCCCTACACTAATTGACGTAAAAATGGTCTGATGACAATGTTGACGACGCTATTGTGCTTTTAACCACCCCATCTGATTGATAAAGCTCAGTATTGGCTCAAATCCCAGTCAGCATCTATAACATCAGTACCTGTAGCAATAGCATATAAATGAAGCGCCTTATGCATCGGTGCAATAAAGTTAGCATCGATGTATAGCAATGAGCGCTGGATAATAAAGATATCTTCACTGCTTAATCTGTCATGTATTTATGGTTATGATACAGCAAATTGGCGGTGCTATTACCCGTTTTACTAACAATAACCGGCTATTTTTTATATTCTAAAACATCGCTTTTATGATGTAATTTTTATCACTTAGCTTTTACTACATAGCCTTTATTACATAGCAAGGAGTTCCACATGGTATACCAAGGAAATCGCATCACGGTGACAATGCTAGAAGATGGCATCGCCAACATGCAGTACAACGCCGAAAATGAGAGCGTGAATAAGTTCGATGCTGAGACCAATAAGCAATTTGGTGAAGCGGTTACTGCATTAGAAAAAGCCGATAACGTCAAAGGTTTGATCGTAACTTCAAGCAAAGGCGTGTTTATCGCTGGTGCTGATATCACAGAATTTGTCGGCTCTTTTAAAAATCCAGAAAGCGAGATCAAAGACTGGGTCATTAGTATCAATCATGACTTTAATCGTTTTGAAGATTTGCCGTTTCCAAAAGTAGCGGCCATCAATGGCGCAGCGCTTGGCGGTGGTTGTGAGATGACCTTGGTTTGTGAATACCGTGTCATGAGCGACAAAGCTATCATTGGTCTACCAGAAACCCAACTGGGTATCTTCCCAGGTTTTGGTGGTACGGTTCGTAGTACGCGTGTGATTGGTATCGATAATGCGCTTGAATTAATCGCGACTGGTACACCGAAAAAACCACTGGACGCACTAAAACTTGGTCTCGTTGATGCAACCGTTGCTGCAGATGACTTGCAAGATGCTGCGATTGACCTAGTCAAAAAATGTATCTCAGGTGAGCTTGATTGGCAAGCGAAGCGTGAAGAGAAGCTTGCGCCTGTTAAGCTAAATCAGCTTGAGCAAGCAATGGCATTTAACAGTGCTAAAGGTATGATCTTTGCCAAAGCCAATCCTAAGCAGTATCCTGCGCCTGCGCTTGCTATTGAAGCAATCGAAAAGCATGTCAATCTGCCTCGTGACAAAGCAATCGAAGTCGAAGCGACTTACTTTGCAAAAGCGGCGAAAACCCCACAAGCAGAAAGCTTGGTTGGTCTATTCTTAAACGATCAGTTGGTTAAGAAACTTGCTAAGCAGCACAGCAAGCAAGCACATGAAATCAATGAAGCGGCCGTACTTGGCGCGGGTATCATGGGCGGCGGTATCGCTTATCAAGCAGCCAGTAAAGGCTTGCCAATCATCATGAAAGACATCAAGTCTGAGCAATTAGACCTTGGTATGGGCGAAGCCAGCAAGCTACTTGGCAAAATGGTCGAACGTAAGAAAATGACCCCAGCTAAAATGGGTGAAACGTTAAGCCGTATCCGTCCGACTTTGAACTATGGTGACTTTGCTGAAACTGATATCGTTATCGAAGCGGTGGTAGAAAATCCAAACGTTAAGCGTGCAGTACTAAAAGAAGTAGAAGGCTTGGTAAAAGACGATTGTATCCTAGCGTCAAATACGTCAACTATCTCTATTACTTTCTTGGCTGAAGCACTTGAGCGTCCAGAAAATTTCGTCGGTATGCATTTCTTTAACCCGGTAAGCCGTATGCCATTGGTTGAAGTCATTCGTGGTGAAAAGTCCTCTGAAGAAGCCATTTCTACTACGGTCGCCTTGGCTACTAAAATGGGTAAAGTGCCTGTAGTTGTGAACGACTGCCCAGGTTTCTTGGTAAACCGTGTGTTATTCCCATACTTTGGTGCCTTTGACTTGCTCCTTAAGCAAGGTGCGGACTTTGCTCATGTCGATAAAGTCATGGAAAAATTCGGCTGGCCGATGGGTCCTGCTTACCTAATCGACGTCGTTGGTTTAGATACTGGCGTACACGGCGCAGAAGTCATGGCAGAAGGTTTCCCTGACCGCATGAAGCCTGATTATAAAGGCGCGATTGAGCTTTTATATGAAAACAAACGCTTAGGTCAGAAAAACGGTGTTGGTTTCTATAAATATGAGATGGACAAACGCGGCAAACCAAAGAAAGTTGCTGATGAAGCGACTTATGAGCTATTAAAAGCCACGACAGATAGCGACAAGCAGACCTTTGAAGATCAAGCAATTATTGACCGCACTATGCTGGCTTTCTGCAATGAAACTGTACGCTGCCTAGAAGACAATATCGTCAGCACGCCATCAGAAGCTGATATGGCGATGATTATGGGCGTTGGTTTCCCGCCATTCCGCGGTGGTCCTTGCCGTTATATCGACCAAATGGGTCTAGATAACTACTTGGCACTGTGTGAAAAATACGCATACCTTGGCAAAGCCTATGAAGCCCCGCAAAAGATTCGCGATATGGCAGCAGCAGGCGAGACCTTTTACGCCACGGCGTAATGGGCAGTCATTACTAGGATAAAGTGCAGTACATCATGCTCGATAAGATTATTGGTAATTAATTTATTATTAGTAACCTTAACATTCTAAATTAGATAGGCGAGCATTGCGGTACTGCCACTGACAATAAAAATTGAAAAGGAAAATAGTATGACAACTTTAAGTCCAAAAGACGTGGTCATCGTAGATGGCGTACGCTCAGCAATGGGTAAAACTAAAAACGGCATGTTCCGCCATGTTCGCGCCGATAGCATGTCTGCTGAATTGGTCCGTGCCTTGGTTGAGCGTAACGACTTTGACCCACGTGACGTCGAAGACATCATCTGGGGCTGTGTCAATCAGACGCTAGAGCAAGGTTTGAACATCGGTCGTAACATTGGTCTGCTAGCTGGTATTCCAAAGACTGCTGGTGGTCAAACGGTTAACCGTCTATGTGGTTCATCTATGCAGGCGCTTCACACTGCTGCTGCTCAAATCATGACCAACCAAGGTGACGTTTTCATCATCGGTGGTGTTGAGCATATGGGTCACGTCGGCATGATGCATGGCGTTGATCTCAACCCTGAAGCGTCAAAGCACTATGCAAAAGCTTCAAACATGATGGGCTTGACTGCTGAAATGCTTGGTCGTATGAACAATATCACTCGTGAAGAGCAAGATGCTTTCGGTCTTGAGTCACATCGCCGCGCATGGGCTGCAACGACTGAAGGTCGTTTTGACAATGAAATCATCGGTATCGAAGGTCATGATGCTGCTGGTCGCTTGCAACTATGTACCGTTGATGAAGTGATTCGTCCAGACGCGACGATGGAGCAAATGCAAAAGCTACGCCCAGCCTTTGATCCTAAAGGTGGCACGGTGACTGCTGCAACCTCATCTGCCCTGTCTGACGGTGCGTCAGCGATGCTAATGATGAGCGCGCAAAAAGCCAAAGAATTAGGTCTAAAGCCACGTGCACGTATTCGTAGCATGGCAGTCGCTGGTTGTGATGCCGCTATCATGGGTTATGGTCCTGTACCTGCGACGCAAAAAGCCCTTAAGCGTGCTGGCATGAGCATCGATGACATGCAAACCATCGAGCTAAACGAAGCGTTTGCCGCGCAAGGCTTGTCAGTCCTAAAAGCCTTGAACTTGACGGACAAGCAAGACATCGTCAATATCAACGGTGGTGCGATTGCCCTAGGCCATCCACTAGGATGTTCAGGCGCTCGTATCACGGTTACTTTGCTAAATGCGATGGAGCAGTCAGATACTGAAATCGGTCTAGCGACGATGTGTATCGGTCTTGGTCAAGGTATCGCGACGATTATTGAGCGTGTGTAAGCTTTAAATTTTTTATAGCTGTTAGCTTATTATTTTTCAATGAAACCCTTAGTCATAATGACTAGGGGCTTTTTTATGGAGTCAATAAAGTAGAGAAAGATATCATATTACTCATTAATAAAAATTATCTCCATTGACGCCCTCAGCAAACTATGACTAAATAAGAGCTAGGTTTAATAATAATGATATAGAGGCCAAATATAGCGTCGCCTTTACCTATTAATATCAGTCGTACAAGGAGTGTGCCATGTCTACTATGATTACCGATCGTACCTATCGAATCGCTCGCGAAAATACCCAAGCGATGATAATCGATGTTCAAGAACGCTTAACGCCGCATATTTATGACCATGAAAATATCGTCAAAAAGACAGTCACTTTGATCAAAGGTCTACAAGCCCTCAACATCCCAATTATGCTCAATGAGCAATATAAAAAGGGACTCGGCGATACCCTGCCTGAGATACGTGATGTGCTAGAAGGCGACAATGCCAAAAGCTTTGAAAAAATCACTTTTAGCGCTTGTGATAATGACGATTCATGGCATTATTTAGCCCAACAAAATCGTAGCATTGTTCTATTATTTGGGGTGGAGGCGCATGTCTGCGTCATGCAAACGGCGCTTGATTTGCTCGATAATGGTATGCAGCCAGTGATTATTGGTGATGCGGTTGGCTCGCGCTTTCCTTATGATAAGAAGCAAGCGATTCGCCGTATCCGCCGCGCTGGTGGCGTGATTAGTACGGTAGAATCCATTCTTTTTGAATTGTGCCGCAGTAGTAAAGACCCTGCTTTTAAGACCATTAGTAATTTGATTAAGTGACTTAATTAGCTTAATTAGCTGGATTGATTGGTTATAAGACAATGTTTAATCATTAATAAAAAAGATAGCGCTTAAGGCTTAGGCGCTATCTTTTTTAAATGCTAACTTTTTTCGCCTTTAAGTAACGATTTGAAATAAGGCTCTTAAACAACTTTTGAAGTTGGTTTAACAGTAGGTTTAATTACTGGTTTGTCCTTTATTTTCAAGACTAAAAAAGTGGCTAAAGCGACGGCAATAATCAGTACCCAGCCAGTCGGCATCCAACTGCCTGTCAATCCTTTCACGCTCTGCATCAGCAACACCATCATAACGCCACCGAGATTGCCCATCATCATCAGCATGGCAACTGCTTTGGCGGCTTGTGACGCATGTACGGTGTCTTCAGCAGCGGCAATCAGTAATGGATAACCTGCCAACAAGAAAAATCCTAATATAAAGCTCAGCAATAATGTTGTGGTTCCTGTCGTTAAATATAACAAGGGATAGGTGGCGCTAGCACCAATTAGCGTTGCCAATATTAAAAAAATGCGCCGTTTTTGTAGATAGTCAGATAATAGCGGAATCAGTAGCGCGCCTAAAATACCGCCGACGATCAGCATGGCAGTAATGATGCCCGCCGTCGCTTCATCAATGCCGCGGGGCGCAAGAATAGGTGCAATCCAGTTACTCAGCCCATTAAAATAACCCATCGCAATAAACACCGCTAATGAGATAAACCATAGGCGCTTATTTTTTAATAGCGATTCGATTTCGTGCAGTGAGATAGCGCTATCTTGTTGTTTGGGTTTTTCAACGACCACTAATAAAAAGCCTACTACTGCCACCGCCGTAATAATAACATTGATAAGTAGCATGCCAGAGAAGCCAAACGCCTCGATTAATGGGGCAGGGGCAAAAGCACCAAGGGCAGTCGCCAAAAACATCCCGCCCATAATCACGCCCGTTACGGTGGCGATTTGCGATTTATCAAACCAATCCGAGGTCACCTGATTAATGGCATTGGTAATATACGGCTGAGCGATGGCGATAAGCAATTGCCCTGCAAATACTAGCCAATAATGATCAGCGCCCAACCAGCGTATGATTGAGCCTATCAGCATAAGCAGCGCGGCTATGCTTACGATTTTTTTATAGCCAATGTTATCGAGCACCTTGCCTGAATGGATGGCAAGCAACACAAAAACGATAGGGAACATCAAAGTTAATAAATTGGCGAAAAACTCATTAACGCCGAAATGTGCCTCGGTGCTAATTACGATGGTCGCAAAGGTCAGCCATAAAAACTGATTGACCCCAAGTAAAAGAGAGAATCCTGCGATAATAAGCCATTTATTAGGCGGTTTTTTCTTAAAAGGTGGTGCCGTAGCAAGTGGTAAAGTGGCACGCGTTGCAGCGTCAGTGGTGGGTGGCATCGACATATCCTTGTCTGGTGCAGGTTCTTATAAATTGTTTTACAATCTGCCTGCTGACTTATTATGAGCATTAGTTGAATCTTAAACAATAAAAAATTAAGACACTTGCTATTATTACCCCTGCAAAAATTTAGATGGTTAGCAGTACGCGCAAAATGTCGACTACAATAATTACTTTTGCGTAAAGATTAGATTCGGATACAGCGTTAACCATTCACCGTTTAAATGAGAGAAAGCCATGTCAGAAAACGCCATATTATCAACCAAGCAGACCCCAGTACCCAACCCGAAGATTCCCTCCAACATCGGTATTGATGACGTGACCCATTTTTTATTAGAGCTTGATGCGCTTAAACGTGTTAATCGGCGCAGCTATGTGACGGGTACGACCCGTTTAGAAAACTCTGCCGAGCATTCTTGGCATTTGGCGATGGCGTGTTGGTCAATCGCTGATTTGTTTGAGCTGGATGTCAATCATGAGAAATTGCTCAAGATGGCACTAATACATGATTTAGGCGAGATTGATGCCGGCGATACTTTTTTATACGCCGATACGCGAGTTGATGCGCATGTTGAAGAACGTGCGGGAATTGTTAGATTGCAAAATGAGCGTGGAAATGGGATTGCTGATTTAAGTGAGATTTGGGAAGAGCAGGAAACAGGTGATAGTAAAGAAACCCAACTGCTAAGAGTAGTTGATCGCTTGTTACCATTTTTGCTTAATATAAATACCAATGGAAAAACTTGGATTGATGCTAACGTTACACGCTCGCAAGTTGCTGGCGCGCATGGCTTTATTAAAGACAGCTTTCCGAGTATCCATGATTGGATAGCAAAACAGATTGAATATGCGACTAAGCAAGGATGGCTGATTGATAAGTAAATTGATAGCAGATTTGACAGCTAGCCTTTTTATTTAATAGCCTTTTTATTTAATAGTGTGGTCATTTAATAGCTTTGTCATTCAATAGTATTGTCATTTAACAGCGTCACCTTTTTACTGACTCACCATGGTTGACGCTGTCTAAAACCTTTATATTGAATAGTATCAATAATAACAGAGAGGCTACATGCGCTTATTTAAAAACTATAAAACATTGTGTAAATCTCTAGCCTTTGTCAGCATGCTGGGACTAGCGCAAATGGCGCAAGCGCTTGCTCCTATCAGTGATGGTGATAAATTGGCGCACGATGCCAAAAAACAGATCGGTGTTACGGTGAGTTATGATCCTACTTATCGTAAATTGGAGTTTCCGCGTGGCGATGTAGCAATAGAGACCGGTGTCTGTACCGATGTGATTGTCCGTGCTTATCGTTTGCAAAATGTGGATTTGCAGCAGTTGGTCAATCATGATATGAAAGGAAATTGGTCCGCCTATCCAAAGACTTGGGGCTTGAAGTCAACGGACAAAAATATCGATCATCGACGTGTGCCCAATCTTGAAACGTTTTTTGCGCGTCATGGAAAAACGTTATCTACGACTGATAAAGACAGCTTTAAAGCCGGAGATATTGTAACGTGGCGCTTGCCAAACGGCGGTTTGCCGCATATAGGTATCGTCTCAGACAAAGCAGCTGCTGATGGTGCGCCGCTGATTATTCATAATATTGGCCGTGGTACGCAAGAAGAAAACATCCTTTATGCTTATCCTATACACAAACACTTTCGATATTGATAAAGGCCTTTGCACAGGGTAGCCCAAAGTAGTAAAAATAGGCAATACAAAATAGAAGTAGTAGGTGTAATGGACATTAAAAAGCCCAGTTAAACGTCATCATCTACGTTTAACTGGGCTTTTTAGTACTATGATTTTCTTAAAAACTAAGCTTGCTGAGTTTTTGCCTCACCCAATAACTGTCCCATTTGTACCACGCTATTGGCTTGCATGCTGTCTTGCCAATCGGCTTTTGCGCCTTTTGGTAGTACTACAATCGCGGTTGAGCCTAAATAAAAGCGTCCAAGCTCATCGCCTTTTGCAAAGCTCATATTGTGCTCGGCTTCTTGGATATCATCAGTGCGGCTGATTTTGCCGGTTGCTACCGTTTCGATACCAGCGACAATCATTGCTCCAACCATCACCACCGCCGCTTTGCCGTATTCTGTGTCAAATAAACACACCAAACGCTCGTTACGGGCAAACAAATCAGGGACATTTGCTGCCGTGGTATTATTAACAGAAAATAGCGTACCCGGTACATAACGGGTTTTGGTCAAGGTACCAGCAAATGGCATATGCACGCGGTGATAGTTGCTCGGCGCTAGATATACGGTCGCAAAGCTGCCATCAGCAAAATAGCTGCCCTCTTCGCTATTGGCCAGTAATTGACCAACGTCATAATGACGACCTTTGGCTTGCAGCAATTTATGGTCTTCAATCTGTCCTAGCTGCGAGATGATACCATCGGCAGGACTGACAATACCGTTTACGCTGCTATCGATGATACGGGCGTTTTCTTTGAGCTCACGGGTAAAGAAGTCATTAAAACTCTCATAAGCATTAAAGCTCTGACGCTCATACTCACCTAAGCTGACGCCGTAAGCCTTGGCAAAACTACGAATAAAGGCACGTTTGACATACGGATGACGGCTGGCGGCTAGACGCCCAGCGACTTTACTCAGCTGCTGCTGCGGGACAAATTGTTGAAGGGTAGTAAATAAATTCATAATCGGGCTACCAAGATAGGGTTTGATGTAATAATTAATAAGCAAATCAATGGCGGTATTTTATCATGGACAGCAGAGTATTGTATGACCATAATCTGTCAGACATTTATAAATAAAAAAGGCTCTAAATGAAAGCGCTTATACAACGGGTTCACTGTGCCAGTGTCAGCGTCGATGCACAAAATATCGGTGCCATCGAGCATGGGGTGTTGGCGTATATTGGCTTGGGGCACGAGGATAGCCTGCAAACTGCCCAGCGTATGATCGATAAAATCTTGACCTATCGCATATTCGAAAATCATGACGATCCTGCCAAGGTCGGTAAACTGGATAAAAATGTGCAACAGGTCGGTGGCGGGCTATTATTGGTGTCGCAATTTACCTTGATGGCAAAAACAGACAAGGGTCGTCGCCCTGATTTTGGTGGCGCGATGGCACCTAATGCTGCTCAAATGTTGTTTGAGCAAATGATTACTTATGCTAAAACTCAGCATCACAATGTTGCCACTGGTCAATTTGGTGCTGATATGCAAGTGGCAAGCGTCAATGATGGGCCACTAAACTTTTTATTAGAAGTCTAGAAAGCCGTTGTCATGAAGCTGTCATAATTAACCCGTTTAATAAGTAGAAACTGGTGACTGTGTATTGCCTTTTTTGTATCTTAATTTCTTTATGTTAATTTTCCTAATTTGAGTTTTGGTGCGCTAAATTTTTGAATCTTAAAACCTAATATAGTTGATACAATTTAAAAGTAGTACAAGGCAACCGAGTGTAGAGGTATATCTAATACGTCAAGCGAGGTTAACGCAGTAATATTTTTATAGTAGAGTGACTATATGCTTAATCTAATAACAAGGCTGCCGTATGTATAATGAGCAAATTTTGATCGTTGAGGATGAGCCTGCGATTCGTGAAATGATTGCGATGACCTTAGAGATGGCTGGCTTTGATAGCCTGCACGCTGCGGACGTAGCAGAGGCGCATCAGCAAGTGGTTGATCACCGTCCGGCGCTGATACTATTAGATTGGATGCTGAACGGTGAAAAAAGCGGCATTGATTTTTGCCGGATGCTCAAAAACGACGATTCGCTCGCCGAGATACCGGTCATTATGCTGACTGCTAAAAGTGAAGAAGACAGTAAGGTTCATGGGCTCGATGCTGGGGCTGATGACTATATGACCAAGCCTTTTTCAACACGTGAGCTAATCTCAAGAATCAAGGCGGTGCTACGTCGTAGTAGTGCACTCAGCGCTGATAAGTCTATCGAAATCGGCAAGCTTAGCTTAGATCCCAAAAGCCAGCGCGTGACGGCAGCGGGTCAGCTCATCGATATCGGTCCGACAGAGTATCGATTGTTGGCATTTTTTATGAGTCATCCAGAGCGTGCTTATACCCGGACACAGCTGCTAGATCAGGTCTGGGGCGGCAATGTCTATATTGAAGACCGGACGATTGATGTACATATTCGGCGCTTACGTAAATTACTGCAGCCTTATGATTGTGCTACGCTGATACAAACGGTACGCGGTACTGGGTATCGGTTTTCTAGCTTGATTGAATCCATTTAATCAGCCGCAGAAAATGTCTTGGTAAGCGTAAAGAAACACAGTATCTAGTGGTAGGGATGATAAATGACGATGACAACACCGATAATGCCTATGATGCCGATAGAAAATGAGCAACAGGGTGAGCAAGCGCAAGTTGCCCAGCACAATACAACGGATCAACTTAAAAAAATCCGCAGCGCCTTACGAGCGCTACGAGATGCGGTTATTTTGCTCAATGATGAAGATGGTTTGGAATGGTGGAATCAGGCAGCGGAAGACTTGTTGTTATTGCAGGCAACTGATAAAGGTCAGAGTATTTTTGACTTTATCACCGTACCAGAATTTCGCCAGTACTATCAGGCTATCACCCCACCGAGCGATGGTGTGCACATGGTGTCATGGCGAGACCCTAAACGTTATCTGAAGTGTGAGCTTACGCCTTTCGATGATGAAAAATTACTGATAATTTATGATGTGACCCGCTTGCAGCATTTGGAGGAAATGCGTCGTGATTTTGTCGCCAATGTCTCGCATGAGCTGCGCACGCCATTGACTGTGTTGATGGGATATTTAGAAAATTTTTCCGAGCAGGAAGATATGCCACCGCAGTGGCGACGTGGCTTTGAGCTAATGACTCAGCAGACTGCCCGTATGAATCGGATTGTAAATGACTTACTGCTGTTGTCTCGTATCGAAATCGAAGATACGCACGAGCTTAATGACATTGATATGACCAAGTTACTGACGCATATCTATGATGATGCGCAGGCGTATAACCAAGAATATAATCATACGATTCATTTGCAGATAGACACTTACGATGGGTTATATGGGTCAGAGATGTACTTAACGAGTGCCTTATCCAATTTGGTTATTAATGCCATCAAATACACACCAAAAGGTGGCAATGTAGCTATCAGCTGGACAAGAACAGCGGAAGGCTGCCGCTTTGCTGTCGAAGATGATGGTCTCGGTATTGCGCCTCAACATATCGAGCGCCTGACGGAACGATTTTATCGCATCGATAGCGGACGCAGCCGTGCTAGCGGTGGTACGGGCTTAGGTTTGGCAATTGTGAAGCACGTTTTATATCAACATGAGGCGCAGTTAACCATAGAGTCGGTAGAAGGCAAAGGCTCGACTTTTAGTGCGGTATTTCCAGCCGCGTATGTGCGTTCTGCCCATACCTCCTAATCTTTTTGTAAAAGTGGGTAGGGGTTCACCGCGCTGCCATTGATATAAATACCATAATGCACATGGGTCGGTGTGCCTTTGGCATTACCACTGTCGCCAACATAGCCGATGATATCACCAGCATTGACCCAGTCATTGGGCGCGATGTCGGCATAATCTTCTAGATGGGCGTAATAATGTCCTGCGCCGCCCGGTCCAACCACTACCACCACGCGTCCCCCTAATGTATTTTCACCAACTTTACTAACGATGCCTTGCGTGGTCGATTGTATCGGTGTGCCCCGCGCTGCAAAAATATCAATGCCTTCATGAGAGCGCCCTTGGCTACGCGCAGCGCCCCAAGTATCGGTTAGATGATGCTCTGGTAGTGGACTTGGTAGGCTGTTTTCTACTGGCAACGCTTGTTGCAATAAACTCAGTTGCTGCCATTTCGCCACGACAAACGACTGTGTCCGTTGGCTCATGCTGGGTAGTAATTTATCAAATACAAATAACAGCGCTAGCAAGACACTTGCTTTAATCAGTACGCTTAATACACGACTGAAAAAAGAGGGGTTGGGCTTTTGGTTGCTTCCATTTGCTTGCATCGATATCTCTTAGTTTTTTACATCAATTCTCGTCAATATTATAAAGGCTCAATTCTCATCTCTTTGTATAGCATTGTTATATCTAGTTGTTATCTTTAGCTTTTAGCCCCATAAATGATAAGGTAATAGATAAAATCTCATCCAATAAAATTTTTTATAATGTTTTCTAAATGATAAAAACTGGCTGCTATTTTTAGCCAACGTCTATGGTTAAGTTTTTATGACTGACGCTTTTAATTCTGCGGACATTTCTACCACGGCTGATACAGCGCTGGTTATCGATACCGAAACCGATCAAGGCCGTGATCCACGACCGATTCAAGTGGCGACGATTAATGTGGCTAGCGGATTTGAGTGGATGAAATATTTCAACAGTGGTCGCTCGATATCCCCAATCGTCATCAGGGTGCATGGTATTACGGATGACGACGTGGCTGGGCTTGAGCGTTTTGATTTGGCGCAATTTGAATTGCCCAAGTACTTAATTGGTCATAACGTACGTTTTGATTGGCGGGTGATTGGTAGTCCCTCTGCCAAGCTAATTTGTACCGTGAGGCTGGCGCGCGTAGCTTTCCCAGAATGGAGCGGCTACAGTCAATCTAAGTGTATCGAGCAATTATTGGGCAAGTCTGAAGCGAGAAAAATGACGATTGCCGCTCATGATGCGCTAGGTGATGCCCGTATGTGCTATCTGCTTTATCAAGCTTGCTGTGAGCGTTTGGAGATTGCGCCGACTGATTTTGCGGCGGCCCATGCTATCGCTAACAAGGCCAATCCAGTGAGCAAAATGCCCTTTGGTAAGCATAAAGGTAAGCTGATTAAAGACGTGCCCATCAACTATGTTAAATGGATGCTCGGTAACATCCATAACATGCAGCCGTCGCTTTATTCAGCATTGACGAAACGTATTAAGGCAGCAGACGTAGGAAATGCACAAGAGTAAAGCGCGTTATCAGCCGTTCTATTTTTATTCATGCTTGAAGCCGTCGTTTTCAAAGCTATGATTTCTGGAGCTATTGCTGCTGATTTAACCAATCTACTGCCATTTGCCATAACTCAGGTGCCTTGGCATTGGTTCGACTACTAAAATAGCGCATATGACCAATGCTGCTCAGACCAAAGTCTTTTGGCTCAAAAAAGCGTTTTTCGACCGGCATCTTTGTATAGACGCGAATCATGTCGTCGATGTTTTTACTATTGGCAATTTCGTCATCGCTAAAGCCTAACCACAGCGCCGGCATGCGAATGTCATCATAAAAATGGGTATGAATGCTTTTGCCAAAGGCGGTTTTGATATAACCTGAGCCATTGCACCATTCGCGCCACTGACGAGCCACGCCGCGCGGTAGCGGTTCGCCCATGCCGATTTTATCTGATGGGGTATAGCCCAGCGCAAAGTTCGTAACAGGAATAAATGCATCCATAAAACCCATCGCCTTGAGTTTATAAGGCATGTCCATGTTTTTGATACAACCTGACGAGCAAGCGACATTGAACACCGAGGCGATAGCATCATAATTGCGCATCAGACCAATCAGCTGACCGCCTGCACTATGACCGACGAGATGGTAAGAAGCATCGGGAAATTCATCTTGTAAGGCATCGAGGACGGCTGGCATGTCATGACGACCCCAACTTATCAGTGAGGCATCACATTTGGCCAAATCGGTTGCTAGTGACTCGCCGATACCTTCGTTGTCAAAGGTCAGGACACCGAAGCCCTGCGCTGCTAAATGGCTCGCAAAGTTGTGATAAAACTGACGCTTGATACCGGTAGCGGGCGCTATCATGACAGCGGCTTTGACCGTCTCTGTAGGGCGATAAATTGTTGCGGCCAACGCCTGATTGCGCTCAGTCATAATACTTAATGAATAGCTGCCATTATCAGCGTTGCTTTCATGGTCATTAGTCGCGTCGATCGTGTCGCCTTGTAGTGCTACAGAAGATGGCGCATGGTTATTATGCATAAAAATACCTTGATGAGTTTCGTCGTTTTTATTAAAGAATAATGAATGTGGATCTGCAACGTTTTATAGCAAGTCAGTGCTAAAAAATGTAGTCATTGCGTAGTGATAAATCGTTGCTACCGTGTGATAGCATGGCTTATGTTAAGATAAAGGCTAGCAAATAGCAGCATAATGAGCGTTGTTTTATCTCTCTCATGAGTCACCGGATTTATAATACTTCTACTGGCTGTTTATAAAAAACCAAATATAAACAATAGTTATGAATTCGACTGATGTTCATTATGCGTAATTAATAGACTGCTGACAACACCTTAGACCTTATCAGAACGCCTCATCACAAGCTTTTATCAGCAAAGCATGAAAAAAGTAAAAGATGACAGCACCGCAGAATACAGCGAGTTAACGTTAGTGATAAGCGTCATATTGTGTCATTCTAACAAGCAATAAAACCTTTTACCGAACCATTTAATACAATAATCCAAGCAAACTTAGGAGCGTTATATGCAAATGAAAATTAATAATGATACTTATGAAGTGATTACCAGCCAAGACATTACGAATATCGAAAAAGCGGTGGATAAATCAACCCTAGCGATGCCATTGGTGGCTGTTTATTGTGGATCACGGTTGGGTAATAGTGAGGTTTATGAGCAGGCAGCGCGTGAGCTTGGTCGTGCTCTAGCCGATAATGGCATGGGCTTGGTTTATGGCGGTGCCAGCATTGGTCTGATGGGCGCGGTCGCCGATGAAGTGATTAAAGGCGGCGCACAAGCCGTTGGGGTGATTCCTACCTTTATGCTTAAGCACGAAATCGCTCATGAGGGTCTTACGCGTCTGCATCTGACCGATACCATGCATACGCGTAAGACAGTCATGGCGGAGTACGCCGATGCGTTTATTACCTTACCCGGTGGCCTTGGTACGCTCGAAGAGATTATGGAAATCGCCACATGGCGTCAGTTGTATCAACATGAAAAGCCCATGATTATTCTGAATATCAATGGTTTTTATGATCGGATGATTGAGCACCTAAAATATACTACAGAACAAGGCTTTATGAAGCAGCAAGATCTAGAGCGTTTGGTGGTTTGTAATACCATCGGTGAAGCGATTGAGTTGCTGCAGACAGTTGTAACGATAGATGATGCAGTTGATACTGAAAAAATGGCAGGTAATTAAAGACCGGCGCTGTATATTTCTTTAACATGGCTAATTAATACCTATAAAGGTGTTGATCAAATATACCTCTGTTAGAATATGAAACGTTAAATTGTGTCATTGTATATAAGAAAAAAGAAGGGCGTTGCTAGTAATTAGCAACGCCCTCCCTTTTTCTTAATAATTTTTAACGTTGTTTTTGCCAAATTTAACACCTCGTTAAAACAGCTAGTCAACTGCAAATACAAATATCTAAGGCTGAACTGGCGTCAAACTCTCTAACGCAATCTCACGAATGCTATGATTAACATCTGCCATCGCCGCTGGGAAGCCACGGTCTTCAGCCAAGCCGCGTGCTACTTTATCAATCGTTAAGCTGTCGTTGTTGGCTAGATAGGCCCAGTCGTGCGCATAGCGGCTACGATTGGCCGCTGTGTCGTTGTCTATTAAACCAAGATCGGTCAGCTCGTCGACGATTTGATCGGCAGCAATCAAGGTGGACGATGCTTTGACATTCTCTGCGCGGGCGTAGCGTATATTTGAGTATAAGCTCACATCTGCCACCCGTAGTGTATCGTCCTGACCAGGAATTTGCTGCCCACCATATAAGGCATTACCGATGGTGCGCGCGCTATTGAAGGTCGGCACAAACTCTGCTACGTATTCAATTGCTTGCTGACTACGCGCTTGCAGTGGTGCTTTGTCCCAGCCATCTTCGATATAATGTACATATTGCTGCGGCAACTTAGGCTGCGCGCTGCCTTTATTAGAGGCCACCAATCCATCATTGAACAAGGTAATGGCTTTACTCATGCCATGGATTTGGAAGTAACCACCTGGATAAGGTGTTAGCTGTGCCATACCTTCTGGCGTACCTCGACTGCCGTACACGATGATTTCGGGTATCTGTCCGCCAGCGTCACCCCAATGCGTGATATAAGAAGATTTGAACTCAACCATACGCTCGACTTTGACGCCCACCATATCGTCGATGACACCGGTGCGAAAGCCGCAAGCATTGACTAGGTAATCGACTTCGATAGACTCAGGTTGAGACTCACCAGCTTGCTGATAATCGACGCGCCATTTTGTCACATGGTGATCAGCGTTGGTACAGTTCTCACAATCGACAGGCATGACTTGCTTGATTTGCGTATTGGTAAAGACGTGCGCGTGCTCATAGCCTTCTAACGCAAGGTGTGCGGAAGCGGCTAAACGAAAAATATTCCAGCCATATTCTTGTACGACAATGAGCGGAAACTTTACTTTATTCAAGTCCAAATACTTAGCAACCGGTATCATCCATTCGTCAACCGTGCTCGGTATCGCGACTTGCTCACGTTCAGACAGCGCAATCAGTTGCTCATGACTATAGAGCTGATAATAGTTTTCCGGTTCGCCCAGTACTTTGTTATTGCTGTCTTGTGCGATGAGCTCACGATATGCGTCCGTCAAGATATCGAGACGCGGTAGCAAATCTTCAGGCAAGCCTTCATCACGCGTCGGTACCGCGAACACCGTTGGACGTACGTCGATAGTATAAGGATAAAGGCGCAAGATATCGATACACTGCTTAAGCAGAGCAACGCAATCCTCGTCAGGGATTTCACGATATAGATTACCACCCGCGTGCAAATGGCACATGGGTGGACCATCGATCAGTGATTTTTTCTTCTCAAATACGTAGGTCTCAAGCCCTAGAGCTGCTAGGCGAATGGCAATCGTTGCCCCTGCAGTACCGCCACCCAAGATGCCGACACGTTTGGTAGATGGGTGGTTCTTTATTGCCACCGCTGTTGTATCAAGTTTAGTGGCTGGAGACTTAATATCTTTGAGATCAGTCTCTTGAGCACCAGTATCTTTAGAGGGATTTTTACTTAAATTATTGGTCATTGTCGTGGTTATATCCTTAATAGCATCAGCATCGGGACATGCTCCGCTTATTCATATAATTGTCTGGGCATATAAATTTCTGATCATGTCAGTGTCTTGGATCGTGCTATAGCTATTTATATGCGTGCGAAGGTAGCCAAGTTCAACATTCATATGGAACCGCCATAGTCATACTTTTAATGGCTTGGTTCTTGTTATCGACTATTTATTATAGATAACGTTATTTTACGAAAACCTATTAGGGATATGACGGCAAATACGTAAGTAGTTACATTAGTTTTGTCAACGACCTGCCATGCACTGTCTTAGCTATAAAAGATAAAGGTAGGGATGAAACGCATAGCATCATTTAAGTACAGTCAATCCTTACTTAAGTATCATTAATTCTTTAAACGTCCGCGAACAAGTACTGCCTTCGCTCATAAACTTGACCCTGTAGTTTACTAATTTGTAATATTCGCAAGTTTTTGTAAGTTTATATGCCGACAAAAACGACCGTTTTAGGGCATATGCTATAGTGAAATTACTTGAAATCAGCTGTGAGAGTAAAGTGTATGAAAATAAAGCAGTTGGCTGAGCGTATGACTGAACTATCGCACAAATCAGCAGATTGCAATATTGATAATTAATAAACACCATGTTCAATAAAAATTCAATTCGGTAAAAATCCAAATTAATGAGATGTTTTTTTTAATACAAGGAAGTGATTATGAAACGTATTCTAATGTTATCTGCCCTAGCTAGTGTATTGACCGTAACGGGCTGTTCGACGCTAAACAATGTGTTTGGCAACGACGATTCAGGCATGCATGATGTACAAGCGACCATGAGCAAAAAAGCACCAGTTGCCAGCATGAATGGGATGCTAGTGGATGCCACCAACAAAATGACCCTATATACCTTTGATAAAGATTCTATGAACAAATCAGAGTGTGGCTCGGCATGTCTACTGGCTTGGCCGGCGTTTATGGCACCGAGTAATGCCCAAGCTTCTGGCCAGTTTGCCGCTTTCCAACGAGAAGATGGTAAGTATCAATGGGCTGTCAACGGCAAGCCTTTGTATTTTTATGCCAACGATACCAAAGTCGGTGATACCGACGGCGACAATAAGCTTGGCGTTTGGCATATCGTTAAAACTAAATAAATTGATAAAGTGTTAACCTTAAGCCAAAAAAAGCAGCCAATATAGTGGCTGCTTTTTTGTGTTCGGCTTGAGCTGATGCTAAAATCACCCCAAACGTTGTTGTAAACCTAGCTAAGGTCTCGACATTATCGTCGGTTTACGGCTAGTCTGGGGCGATTTTAGCGATCAGCAGTCCTAATATTTGAATGTTCAACAGACCCTAAGACAAGAAATCCTGTATGACTTTTTTATATGTTTAGGAGATATCTGCTAAAACTTCCGCCTGAACGATCTCCAAGGCAACTTCCTCTGTTGTTTCTTTTCTGTATAAAGGGAAGAAATCTGAGCTTAAGTCACTTTCTGAAAACCAACTATCAGCAACCAGCGCTGCATACTTTACGGGATTGACGATTAGTCTATAGGTTTTAAACAACAACTCTTGCGAGCTAAAGCCTTTTTTATATTCATATAAAGAATCTAGAGCCGCACCAACGCCACCGCCGAGGTGTAGCAATTCATAACGATTTTCTCTACCCCAGTCACGAGCAACATGAGTAATCAACTTTGAAGGCTGCAAGTTAGTATAAGCGTTGAGTGTTCCGCCGAGATGGAATTGCATGATACCTGATTCTTTACAGGTCGTATAAATAGAGGAGGCGATTGCTTTGTCTTCTTGATAAGCGGTGATTAATACGATTCTATTTTGAAGGTTCTCAAGCAAATTAAAAAAATAATCATCGTCAAAAAAGTAGTATTGACTGGCGTTGACCTGTGCCATGGTTTCTTTATAAATGCTGGAGAACACCATGGCATTTTCTCTGGTCAATGGCTCAATTTTGGTCACGACATTCATTTTTACCGCTTTTTTGATACCTCTACGGTGTCGATTTTGGGTTTCTCCCCAGTGCTCCTCGGCCGACTTGCTCAAGTCAGACATCAATGTCAGTCCGTGAGTTAGAGCTTTACCAACCGTTGGAATCCATTCTTTATTAATGATGGGATGCAGTCTCATGAATAAGGAGACACAGCCTTTGGCAAAGAGGACAGCTCTGATTGCTTCCATAATGATGTCTACCTCGGCATCAGTTAAGGACTTGTCCATCAAGGGGCCACCGTAGCCATAAGTAGAAGTGGCATCCCAATATTGAGCATCAGTATATTCGCAATTACTGTTCTCAGAATCAGTATATTCGCAATTGGTATTTTCACGATTAATGTCTCTAATGATAATTGGCAAAAACACTTTTTTATTTTTATAGTGAGCGATGATACCCTGCGGTTTACCTTTGTCTACGATAGCTGAGGCAGCTATCCAGCCAGATAAATGATAGATATCAAAATGATAGTCGGCGATGTTTTTGTCCCAGTTTTTATCTATAGCGACAAAGTCGATATTTACTGTATCCATCTTTCTGCTCCCTCAGTGTTATGTTTATATTCGTAAATTCATATATATGAATATAACAATAACTATAAGGGTTAACAAGCAAATAAATGGATTTATTCATTTATTTGCATATATTTGTTTAGCAAATAGTGCAGGGCTATAAAAAAGCAAAAAAAAACAGCCATCATAGTGGCTGCTTTTTTTAGTAAATACTTTTTAATAAAATTTCAGCATTATTTTGTGGTTTTCTGTACCAACTCACCATCGATTTGAATAGGCACATTGGTCGTGATGCCAGCTGCATAAGCCGTCATACCGTAAGCAGCGCGATCGATATTACCCGTTGCGCGAAAACCAATAACTGGCTCTTTAGTAAGAGGGCTATTAGCAATTTTGTTCAACGTCACATCTAATGTAAGTGGCTTAGTTTGACCAAGCATGGTGAAATCACCTGTTATTTTTGCTTGTTGTGGATTGATAAAACTGATCTTAGTAGACTTGAACGTCATCGTTGGATATTTGGCCACATTAAAAAACTCATCGGTTTTTAAATGCTTATCACGGGCATCCCAATTGGTATCGATACTATCGGTTGCGATCGTAAAGTTCATATTGGTCTTGTTAGGGGTTTTGATATTGTAATTAACCGTACCTTGTACGTCACCAAAATGACCCATGGTCGTTGAAAATCCTAGGTGATTGACAGAGAAGCCAACACGAGTATGTGAGTCATCTAATTGCCATTGGCTAGGTAGTGCCGCGCTCGCCATGGTAGTGATTGCCAGTGCAGAGCTGATGAGTAGGGCTTTAGTAGTATTTTTTAGAGCAGCGTTTATCATTGCTTATTATCCTTATTTAGTGAGGGTTGATTAAATAGTGATTCAGTTAATAGAGGACCTGTCATAAACCTCGATACTAAAAGATAAGTATTGTTTAAATAATCTACAATTATAATTGGTATTAAGTGGTTTGTCTAATCAAATATTATACTAGCATAAAACAGTTATCTCAAGACCATTGTCGGTTTGCTAACGTTTGATTACCTATGATTATCATAACTGCTGCTTGCATCAAACGGTAAAAACCGTTAAAATCGCGGTTTGATTTTCCCGCTGGGGAAGGCTAAGTGAGCAGAGGTATGGTATTGGGTGCTGGAATAAGCCAGTGATGCAGTTGCCAGCCTTGCAAATGTCCTTAGTGCCTCAGTTACGTATGCACAGTTTTATATATACTTTTTTATGAGAGCTTTTTTGTAAGAATTTCTTTATAAAAATTCGACACATCGTCGAGAAGACTGTAAATACATCGGACATAGAGAGTTTATTATGCGTAAAGATATCCATCCTGATTACCAAGAAGTTTTATTCCACGACACTAACGCTGACGTGTTCTTTTTGACTCGTTCAACCGCTAAAACCAAAGCCACTCGTGAATACGAAGGTAAAGAATATCCATACTACCCACTTGATATTTCAAGTGCGTCGCATCCATTCTATACTGGCGAGCAACGTAAAACTTCTACCGAAGGTCGTGTTGCTAGCTTTAACAAACGCTTTGGCGCGTTTGGTGGCCGTAACAAGAAAGCTGCCGACTCTGCTGAACAAGCTGCTGATTCAGCTGAATAAATTACGCTTATCGCGTCAATTTATTTTGCTAAGCCATAAAAAAACCGCTGATTATTCAGCGGTTTTTTTTGTTTAAATTTCAACGTTAAGTTTTAGGTTATTAAATCTTGAGCTGTCATTTTTCAAGATATCATTTTTCAAGATATCATTTTTTGAGATATCATTTTTTGAGATATCAGCTTTTAGAAAGCAGGGCTGCTCAATTCGGCAGCTGATGAATTAAGCAGTTTGACAATGAGCTCTGCTAATTGCTGAGCCCAATAGCCGTACATTAAGCTGCTAGGGTGAAAGCCATCACTAGCGAACATCACCTTGATATCAATTGGCGTACCCTTAGAGTGCTCTTCTATCATCCGTGGAAAATCAGTGGCCATATAAGTGATGCCCTCATTACTCGCACACACTTGCTGTAATGTCTTATCAAGGATTGAGGCTTTAGCACCGACGAAGTTATTCAAAGGGGCCGGTATCGCAGGCATTTGTGCCATGGGCGGTAGACTCAAAAAAATCAGTTGCCTTACGCCAAATTTACGCTGAGCGATAATGATAATGTCTTCTATTTGCTGCTGCCATTTACCCACAGAGACGTTCGAGGTAGTATCATTGACGCCGACACTCAGCACCATCACATCGACAGCTTGACTAGGAGCGGGCAGAACATAAAGCCTGCGCAAGATATCGAAGCTGGTATGTCCGGTGGTCGCTTGCAACGACCAAATCAGGCTATCAAACTGGCTATTAATCACGGATTGCTGCGCTAAGATAGGCATCAAATTACCAACCAGCGCTTCTTGTTGCGTTTGACTACCGACACCTGCTGCTGCTGAATCTCCAACGATCATTAAGCTCAGCGTTCGTTTGGTCTTATCTTCAGTGTTAGCAAGGGTATCAGTCGATTTGCCTAATTGAATATGTCCGTGTCGCTCTCCGTTTGGCTCAGGCAGGCGCACCGTATCACGCTTGACTTTGCGGCCTTGATAAAGATAGACAGGAGCGAGTAGGACGTCTCTTGCGACCGAGGCTATTTTATTGCTATTTACCATCCTGCACGCTCCCGAATCGTAGTGAGGCTGTCGTCTACCAATAATTTGCCATCGATATAAACATCACGTAATAGGTTATCTGCACCAGCGGGTAAGTCATCAGCTTTAATGGTTTTTGGCTTGCCATTAGTGCTTTGTATTAATGCCAAGCGGCCTTTTTTTGAGCGTTTCGAGCGGCTAGTGACAGGATCTTTATAGATATCTTTCCATACGCCATCGATAGAGATGGCACTGGCTTTCATCGCCCAGCTCATGGTATCGCGATTGACTTGTTGTAGTAGACCACCGCCCATGCCGAAAGTAATATTGTCAGCACTAAAGCCTGCCTTCATGACCACGTCGATAATTTTGCTCAAGCTTTGCGGGCTGATGCCATCCCCTTGGATGACACGTACATAATCTGGCAAAACTTTGTAGCCTTTGCTATTAATGGTCGTGCCAAACTTCACTGCCAAGCGTTCCAGCGCCTCGCGAACTACTTTAGCAGGCTCACCACTATCAGGTCTGATGACTAAAGTACCGCCCATGTTTTTTACGTCGTCCTTCAAGCTGCCGCCCCAAATATTGTCAATAGCATTCCATAAATCATAGCTATCAGAGACCACTGAAAAACTTTTGCCAGCCCCGCCAAACTGCTCAATCATATTGGCAAATGCCGCTGTCTCACCATCACGACCCCAAGCAGTCATAGTACTATGTTCAGCCGCAGGGATAGAAAACGCAGGCATGTCTTTATCCATTTGATACCAGCGACTGGCAGCCACCAAAGCCGTCATTGAGTCTGTGCCAGCAAAGTTTACCAAATGTGCCAAGCTGCCCAGTGCGACAGATTCTTGACTAGACGCACCGCGTGAGCCAAAGTCATGTAAGCGGAACGTCAGTGATTCGGTATTATCTGCTGATTTTTCTAGCGCTTGACGAATGATGCCTTTGCAATAGTGCGAGACACTGGCGACCGTCGACGGATACCAGATAGCACGGAGTAATGCCGTTTCGATATAACTTGGTAGCCAATAGAATTCTGGGTCAGTATTGATAATCTGACAGACCACATTGGAGACGGACACGATGCTGCCTTCAGGTATGGCTTCGATACGTAGTGGCAAATAGCCGCCATGCTTATCAACCAAACGCTCCCAACCTGCACGGTTAAAGGTTAAGCCATGCGCTTGAATCAGTATTTCGGCTTCATCAATGTCTTGGTGGGTAATAGGGGTACTCAGGTATTCTTTGATAAAGGCTTGCAGACCAAAGAACACTACGTCGTAATCGCCTTTACGCGCTTCGATATAGCTGGATAGATACTCACTACCGCTTGGATATTGCACCCAATGTGAGGTTTTATAGCTGTCGCTATTTAAGATTAAATTATTTAAATTGCTGGTATACATCACAGAACTCCTCTGCTTTGAGTGAAATGGACGACTTGCGTCACTGTTGAGTCTTAAACGGACTAGAAGTATTTATATAAATTAGCATTAATTTATTGCTCAACAGTCTAACGGTTCATCCATTGACAGCATCTAGTAAGGACACCTAAATGCTGCGTAATAACCCGTACCGTCTATCGGTTTGGGCGGTGAAATTATAAGTGGCACTGATAAAACCAAATTTATGAGGTAAATTATATAGAGTGTCGTTAATTGAAAGTAGGGCATTAATGCACTAAACAGTCAGCGACAGAACACCTTATAAGCCAACCATTTTGGTGATAATCGCATAATGATCTTCAAACATCATGGTGGCATCCAACTCGGCAAGTGGTAGCCAAAATGCTTTGGCCGCGTCGTCACCGCCTTTTACTTTGGGCAGACCTTTCGGGTCGTTTTTTAGCTGAAAGTAAAAGGCTTGAGTAATCGTGCGACCACGCGCTGAGCGGTAAGGGTCGTCAAAGGTATGCTGACTATGACAAGAGCCGCGTAATACTGGCTCTGGGACTTTAAGGCGTGTCTCTTCGCGTAGCTCACGGATACAGGCGTCAAATAGGGTCTCTTTTGGATTCAAAAAACCACCGGGCAGTGCCCACAGCCCGCGCCCTGGCATGCTGCGACGTTCTACCAACAGAATATGACCTGACTGGACGACCAAAGCGTCTGCCGTCATAAAGGTAGGCGGGTAAGGCGCAGACTCCCATTGTCTTTTATACTTATCGACGAAGTCAGCTTCTTCGTGCAACTGTTGATAATCCTCGGTTTTCTTGAAGTCATTTAGGACGTTGCGGGTCGACTCAGGGGTGCGCTCAGGCGTTGGCGTGGCACCCATCAGATAACTATCCCGAATAGGGGTAGCCGATAGATTGTGATAATTGGGCACAGAGACAGACGCCCAGTTGGGGAATAGCGATAAATAATATGATGAGCTGTCCTTTGAATGACCAATGAGACCGATATCGGTCTGCAAGTCGCCAGTGACTGACTTTACGCCTGCTTGCACGTATTGCAGCCAGCGCGTGTCATTGTAGAGCGCATCATCGAGTCCAACGCAGTGAATACGCGCGGCATCTGCTGTTGAATACGCGCCTTTAATCATCGCGGCGCGCTCAGCAACGCTAAAGGGATTGCGCAAGCTACGTGGTAAGTTGGCGGAGCCGATGAGCATGATGACATTGTCGGCACGCTTCAAGGCTTCATCCACAACCGCTTTGTGCCCGCAATGAAACGGCTGAAAGCGGCCAATAAACACCAAATAACGATAGTGTTTTTTGTCCTGCTTATCTGGGTTTTGTATCTCTAGATCTTGCTCTGATAATTCACTCATAGACGCCACTTTCCTACGACTTATTTTTTATTGGTTAAAAATTGATGACGCTAATACTGACACAGCCTATGACTTTCTGACAAGTATAAAGATGTATAGGGGTGTATCATCGTTAAGTTGCATGCTGTGCAATCCACGCTGCCACCGTTGGCCAAATCTCTGTCGCAGCATTGCGGCTAATCATAATGCGGCTATGGGTATAATCGTCCAAATCGCCATGGTTGATTGCGTATTCACGAAAGACGTTGTGAGGGTTAGCGAACTTGTCAAAAAACAACTGACAGCCACGGGTTGGCGAAATGAAATGGTCACCTTTGGCACTGATCGCATAGATAGGCGTGGTAATAGTTGGCATATGCTGACGATAATCGAAGTGGCTGTTATTAGATACAGTATGAGATGTAGTATTTTTAGAGGCGATAGTAGAGGGCGTATTGTCATTAATCGTCGTTGTTTCAAATTTACTTTGTTGTATAAAGCTGCTTTTAAAGTCTTTGTTTAGGTTCCAGTTGTACCACTGGTTCATCGTATAGTAGCTTTCGTTAAAAGGACCCATTTTAAGCTTCTTAGCTGGGATAAAGCCTAGTAGTCTCGTAAATACTTTGGCTGCGAGAATTTTAGTGCAGCTAATCGGGTTCGATACTGCGCCATAAACTTGACAGGCAAACATACTGATACTGTTTATGCGGTTAATGTACTGCGGATGTTGGATTAAAAACATCGTTAAGCAGGCACCGCCGCCACTGTGGGTGACGCAATGTAGATTATCCAGTGTTAACTCAGTGAACAAGTAACGAAAGGTGGCCTCAAAATCATAGGTTGCAACGGTTTCGAAGTTGAATTTGTCTGTTGGTATCGAGCTTGCACCATGACCGCGCCATTCCATAATGTAGCAATGATGACCAAGTTGTGCCAGATAGTGGGTGATTCTCAAACAAGTCTGTTTGTCCGAAAAGGTCCCATGGGTCAATAGGATGTTTTGTGCTTTTATCTCAGGCGTATGGGTGGTGAGGATATCAGTTTTGTTTTCGTTTTTCGCTGTATCCACAATTTTCCAGACGGCTATTTGCTCACCATCTTTGGTGCTTACCAGTTTTAGGGTCTCTGTCATCATAAAACGGTCTCGTCTAGATTGTCTTATTATTAGGTAGATGATTAGGGCGCGTCTTCAATTCACTCGATAGTCATCTAAATGGGCTAAAAATGGCTAAATCTTGCCAAACATCGTCAAATAGCTTGTTAATATCCCGATATTATCTACGCTATTTTTCTTGTTTGACGGCAATTTATCTCATTTTTATCGCCATTTTTGAAATGAAGACACGCCTTAGGTCATTTGCTGTATCGTTAATGCGACAGCAATGCTATCGCTATAGTCAGTTCAAAACAAAAGTGTTATGGCTAGGACAAACATCATAAAATAATTTGGATAAGTCGTTTTCCATCCACCCTTGGCGTAGAAACTTCACTTGAGCCCATTTTTTCTCAATAGGGTTCAAGTCTGGGCTGTACGGCGGCAGCCATAGGATACGATGACCATGCCTGTTCAGTAATTTTTGGATACGTCTACTTTTATGAAACCGAGCGTTATCCATGACAATCACGCATTTGGTTTTAAGGCTTGGGATTAGGGTGTGTTTGCACCAATCGTAGAATATGCCGCTGTTAATGTTGTGTTCAAAGTAATCCAGTGCAAATAGCATCTTTTCATATAGAGCCCCAATGACGTTGGTTCGCTTTTTACCTTGCCAGTTGTAGCTGTCGATACAGGGTTTGCCTATCAGTGCATAACCATGAGGACGAATGGTCTGGCTTTCAAAACCGCTTTCGTCCATATACACAATGGGATAACCTTGCTGTTTAAAGTTATCAAGCTTACTCTGATACGCCGCTCTTTTTATTGGACATGCTTTTGGATGCTCTAAGGTCTTTTTTTTGACTGATGCCTAGGCGTTTTAAAGCCTCACAAATGGCTGGGGCAGTACAGTTGAACCGTCTTGCTCTCTCATAGTGATAGTCATCAGGGTAACGCTCAACGTCTTTACGTAGTGCATCATCTGGTATTTTTGATGGCGTAACATTGCGAGTGCTCTTACTATGCAGCCGTTTCTTCCACTTTTGAATGGTGGTTGGACTAATATCATAAAAAGAGGCTGCCTCGGCAAAAGTCATGCCACCTGCTAAGCTTTTAAGAACTTGTTTGCGATAATCTAGTGAGTAAGTCATGATAATTGAGTATATCTGTTGAGATGTTTTATCTTATAACATTTTTATATTTAATACACTATACTATGTTTTTATCCTTGATAATTCATTTGCCAGCCTTAATATAAACAATAGCAGACGCGGTGTGGGTAATTAAATAATTTTGCATCGCATTATTAGTGGTCGCTATTATCTATATTAATGTCACCTATTTATCTTTTATATGTCACCATTAAAAAAACCAATAGTGGCTATTTATAACGGTCACGCTTTAATTCGCAGTAGCGCAGTCGGAATTATTGACTGAATGCGCTATAATAGTGATTATAAAATCATCAAACCTTTATCAAGATTGCCGTTAGAGCACTATAATATCAACCGTTATGCTTGATAATTTTTAAATCAAATTGCCCAAATTCACGACACAGCAGCTATGACAGCAGTCGCGTTTGTGTCATAACGCATAGGAAAAATTATGAGTGAGCACAATCAAACCAGCCAAGCAGATCAATCTGCAGACTATGAATCAGCGCTAGATACTGAGCAAACAGAAACAAAAAGTAATATTACCATTACCGAGTCAGCCCAAGGGTACTTGGCCGATTTACTGTCCAAGCAAGATACTGACGGCATCGGTGTGCGTATCTTCGTCGAGCATCCTGGTACGCCGCGTGCCGAGTGCTGTATGGCTTATAACCAACCGGGCGAAGAAGACAGTGCCGATTTGCGTTTTACTTATGATGATTTCTCTGCCTTTATCGAAGCGTCATCAGTCCCTTATCTCGAAGATGCAGTAATTGACTATAATAAAGACCGTTTCGGTGGTCAGCTGACCTTCCGCGCGCCAAACTCTAAAGTACCGAAAGTCGGTGCCGATGCCAGCGTCGAAGAGCGTATCAACTATGTATTGCAGTCTGAGATTAATCCAGGCTTAGCGGCGCATGGCGGTGACGTACAGTTGCTTGAACTGATTGATGAAGAAGGCGTTGGTCTCACTGCCGTATTGAAATTCGGTGGTGGTTGCCAAGGTTGTTCAGCAGTCGACATGACCTTGCGTCAAGGCGTTGAAGTACAGCTTAAGCAGCAAATACCAGAGCTGACACAAGTCATCGATGAGACGGATCATACTCGTACTGAAAATGCTTATTACAAATAAGTGGTAAGTATCAATACAATCAGAAGTAGATTGAAATAGGGTTACTTATGCTGGGTGGTTATTAATAAACCCAACATTGGCTATTCTTTTCATAAAGAAGCTGGGTTATGATTAACTCAGCTTTTTTTTATGGCTATCATTTATAAGATGGCTTTTTTAGAGATTATTGGTCAATCTATACCTTTGAATGATTTATTTTGATTGATGCTTTTTTAGTGACTACCAAGGAGTTTGTTATGAGTGATGGACAACCAGAGAGCAATTTAGATAACGGCACAAAACCTACGCAGCGTCTAGAGACCTTAGCGATTCATGCCGGTTATAGTGTTGAGCCAACGACCAAAGCGGTCGCTGTGCCTATTTATCACACCAGCTCGTATGCGTTTGATAATACCCAGCATGGCGCAGATTTGTTTGATTTAAAAGTCGCAGGTAATATCTATACCCGTATCATGAACCCGACCAATGCGGTATTAGAAGAACGCGTAGCAGCGCTAGAAGGCGGTATCGGCGCGCTTGCGGTTGCATCTGGTATGGCAGCCATTACTTATGCCATTCAAACCATTTGTGAAGCGGGTGATAATATCGTGGCGGTATCAACGCTATATGGTGGTACTTATAATCTATTTGCTCATGCTTTGCCGCGTCAAGGTATCGAAGTCCGCTTCTTTGATCACAAAAATCCTGAAGCGATTCGCGATTTAATCGATGATAAAACCAAGATGGTCTTTGCTGAAAGTATCGGTAATCCACTGGGCAACATTATTGATATTCAAGCACTCAGTGACATCGCGCACGAATATGGTGTGCCAGTGGTGATTGATAGTACGGTTGCCACGCCAGCGATTTGCCGTCCGTTTGAGTTTGGCGCGGATATTGTCATTCATTCATTGACCAAATATATGAGTGGTACGGGCACCTCGATTGGTGGGGCGATTGTCGATAGTGGTACGTTCCCTTGGGGCGATTACCCAGAGCGCTTCCCGTTATTAAACACGCCAGACGACAGCTATCACGGTGTGAACTTCGTCAAAGACGTCGGCGCTGCGGCCTTTATCGCTCGTGCTCGCGTGGCACCATTACGTAATACTGGTGCAGCGTTAAGTCCGCTAAATGCGTTTGGTATCTTGCAAGGGATGGAGACATTGAGCTTACGTATGGAGCGTCATGTACAGAACGCGCAAGCCGTTGCTGAATATCTACGTGACCATGACAAGGTCGCTTGGGTAAAATATGCGGGTCTGCCGGATCATCCTGAGCATGAGCTTGCCAAAAAATACATGAAAGGTACGCCTTCTGCGATTTTAACCTTTGGGGTAAAAGGTGGACTTGAAGCAGGCGCGCGCTTTATCGATGCCTTGCAACTAATTACGCGCTTGGTCAATATCGGGGATGCCAAATCATTGGCGTGTCATCCAGCGACGACCACCCATCGCCAGCTCAATGAGCAAGAGCTAAAAAATGCAGGTGTGAGTACCGACATGGTACGTCTGTCGATTGGTATTGAACATATTGACGATATCAAGGCTGATTTAGAACAGGCATTAGCCTTGGCTTAATGTACAAGTTTCTTATTTCTTAACAATAAAATAATTTGCAAAAGAAAAAGCCCATATCGATTTGATATGGGCTTTTTTATTAGTGCTTTTCCGTCTGAAATATATAAAGAGATTAAGCGGACAGTACCCGTTTGGCAATCTCTTTATAGTCCTGCGGCATGAGTCGCGGGCCAAACTGCTGAATCACTTGTGCGGACACTTCGCTGGCAAGACGACCACATTCTGGTAAGGTGTAGTGCTGCGATAGCGCGTATAAGAACGCACCGGCATAGTTGTCGCCAGCTCCATTGGTATCGATGACATTGGCAACGACTGGCGTAGCAATATCATGGACGATTAACTCTGACTCGGCATCAGGTTTATGAGCGATAACGGCACCTTTTGCGCCATCAGTCACTACCGCAATTTGGCAATGCTCAAGTAGCGCACGTGCGGCAGCTTTGACTTGTTTTTTATCCGTAAAAAGCTTGGCTTCTTCACTATTACAAAATATCACCGCCACTTTATTGCCTAGCATATTGAGCAAACCGTCTTTGGCGAATTTAACCACGGCTGGATCGGCGAAGCTCACCGCAATCTTTGCATTATGAATGCCAGCTTGCTGACGTAACTGAGTCATGGCTGGCTGGATGCCCTCGGACATGGCCAAATAGCCTTCTAGGTATAGCCAATCTGCTTGCGTTAGCGCATCAAAATCGACGTTATCAGCGACAATATCGCTTGAGGTGCCTAGATAAGTCTGCATGGTGCGTTCACCATCTTCGGTCACTGCCACCACACAAGATCCAGTTACACCGCCTGCATGTATAGACTTGTCTGAGGTGGCGACGCCTGCTTCGTGCAAGTCCCTGAGGTAAAAGGCGCCTTGATCATCATCGCCCACACGGCACGCATAAAAGGGCTTGCCGCCTAAGCTGGCAAACGCATACATAGTATTTGCGGCTGAGCCACCACCGGCTTGTTTTGATGGCGCAATTTCTGCAAGTTGGAAGTAGGCCAGCAGTTGCTGCTGCTCTTCGATACCTGCCAAGGTCATATTCCCTTTGGTCAACTCTGTCTCTTCTAATGCTGCATCAGATAGCACATATTCGTGGTCAACCAAGGCATTCCCTATCGCCATTACATCGTACATTGTTCATTTCTCCTCAATTAAATTATAAACGGCTATTTTTTATATTCGAAAGTCATTCGGCTTGTAGTTCAAGCAAACGCTGATAAAGGGCATTCTTTTTGACGCCCGTAATATCGGACGCCAATGCAGCCGCTTTTTTGACCGATAAATCCTCTAACAAACGCTGTAATAATTTATCATGGAGGCTGATATCGTCAGTATCTTGTGCCGCATCAACGCCAGCGACCACCACGACTATTTCGCCGCGCTGCTGATTGTCATCTGCTTTGACAAACTCAACCAAGTCGCCCAGCGTACTCTTACGAACAGTCTCAAAAGTCTTGGTCAATTCACGGCAAAAAGTCACGTCACGATCGTCGCCAAATATCGTCGCCATATCTTCTAAGCTGGCGATAATACGATGCGGCGCTTCATAAAATATCAATGTTTCGGTACGCGTGTTTAGAGCAGTCAGTTGTTTTTGGCGACCATGAGTTTTCGCTGGTAAAAAACCAATAAAGCTAAAACGGTCTGACGGCAATCCCGCTACAGACAATGCAGCAATAGCGGCAGATGCGCCAACGATAGGTGACACAGTAACCCCAGCGGCATGGGCAGCTTGCACCAATTGATAACCAGGGTCACTGACCAACGGCGTGCCGGCATCACTGATTAAGGCGACCGAATAACCTTGCCCGATCATCTCAATAATTTTAGGCGTTTGAATGGCGCTATTGTGCTCATGATAGGCCCACAGCTTATTATGTCCTTTTTGCTTACCTACAGTCTCGGTGGCATCGGCATTATCAGCGCTATTATGAGTGGCTGGCGCTTTGGTATCGTCCGTTTTACTGCCTTTGCTAT
Source organism: Psychrobacter sp. TB67 (assembly GCF_000511065.1). Classification (NCBI taxonomy): domain Bacteria; kingdom Pseudomonadati; phylum Pseudomonadota; class Gammaproteobacteria; order Moraxellales; family Moraxellaceae; genus Psychrobacter; species Psychrobacter sp. TB67. Next base: position 18,582 of record NZ_AYYA01000056.1, on the reverse strand, counting down.
CTTTAGTGTCGATGCCAAAATGCGACAACAGTTTACCTGAGGTACGGGTGTCTTCACAGGCAATGATAGCGACTTGCTTTAGGATATCGACCGCATGCGGCGTCATATCGGTGAGATTACCAATCGGCGTGGCAACGATATAAAGACAAGCTGGCATCGCAGTAGGGGTAGACATAAAACCTCGAAGTATTAAAAACAGGAATTAAAAAATAAGGTGGCGCTGGCATTTATCATATATCAATCATTCAAGTAGTGAATAATTAATAGCGATAAAAGGACGCAAAAGTGGTTAGTTTAGCATGTTGTGCTATGATAATTATGAAATGTTGAGCAGACCCATGGACGTTATGGCAGATCATAAACCTTTGACCCTTACTTCACCAAAACAGCGCCAAGGCAGCCGCTTTGAACAACGAGCGTGCGAGTTTTTACATGCGCAAGGATTGCAGCTGATTGCGCAAAACTGGCAGCAGCCTAAAGTTGGTGAATTAGATTTGGTAATGTTGGAGACGGGTTCAGCATGGTCGACGCTGGTATTTATTGAAGTACGCCAGCGCCAGCATTCAGGGTTTGGTGATGCCGCGCTTAGCGTTACGGCAAGCAAACAGCGTAAAGTGATCAAAACAGCTCGTTATTTTTTACAGGCGCACCCTGAATATAGTCACTATGAGTGCCGCTTTGATGTCATTGCTTATGATACGAATAAGGTCAATGCTCGCAGCATTGCTGCTAACCATACAAATAGAAATAACGATTATATCAATGATAAATCAGAGAATAAGCCGGAGTGGCTAAAAAGCGCTTTTATAGCCAGCGCGTGGTAATGTTGCGTTTTGACTGTGTTACCAAACAGGCAAAGAAAATACGACGGCATGTTATCGTTACCAAAAACCTAACTGTCCACCGTAAAAATTAAGTAAAGTAATTGAACGAAAATGGCTAGTCGTAGAAACGATGACGTTAGCGATTACTCAGTCGATAATTCTTACTTTGATATTTGATATTTGATATTTGATAGTTACTCAGTTAAAACTGCTAAACCAATTGAACCCAAACAATCGTCACATCATGCTCTAAGAGGTAAATAATGACACGGATGCATTTGCGCACTGCTATTTTTGGCTTATCACGTCGCACTGCGATAGGCGTTATGCTAATGACTGGTCTCATCAGTACAGGTTGTACCACCAATTATCTGACTAATAGTACCGAGGGCACCTATGGCGTGCCAATGACTGAGCGTACGATTCCACAGCGTCTGCTCGATCGTAGTATTGAGCATACGGTCAAAATCAATGTTTATGGTCTCAAAGAAGACCTACAGCAAACCAGCCGCATGGGCATTGATAGTTTTAACAGTGAAGTGTTGCTGACTGGCGAAGTGCCTACCGAAGCGATTAAAGCAGAAGTCGAAAAAGTCGTGAGCTCTATGCCCGATGTACGCCGTGTCTATAACGAGCTGAGCGTTAGTGCCTCGAAGGGTTATAGCTCAACGGTTCATGATGGTTATATCACTTCCAAGCTGCTGGCAAAAGTCGCGGCAAGTGATGGCGTCAAAGCCTCACAGATCAAAGCGGTGACCGATGATGGGGTGGTTTATATCATGGGACGCATGACGCCTACCCAGCAAAGCCACCTGATTGATATCGCTAACGACACAGTCGGAATCACAGAGCTGGTATTACTGACCACCGTCGTCGATGATAGAGGGGTTAAGTTGGCTGAAGACGATATTATGTATGAAGATAATTTGGCCAACCCTGCCACAGCGCCCGTTATCGACCCTAATGTAGCGTCTAACGTCAACCCTAATGTAAATAATGTCGCAACGGCTGATGCTGCTAGTACTGCGACGCCTATCGTTATAACAGAGGAAGGCGAGTCAGTTACTCAGCCGTCATCTAGCCCTTATATTGACCTTTATCAGAATCAGTAAGCCTTCATTGAGATCAACACGGCCTAATAGGCTTACTGCCGAGCAATCACAATAAGCCTAAACAGCGGCAACAGTAAAAGCACGATAATGCATCGATCAGCCAGTAAGATATAACAGGTGAAGAATAGACAAGACAGACCCTAATGTTCATTCTATAAGACGGCTGTCGCAATGCTATTAGGTTTGACCAATATATAAATATAATAGGAATACTGGCAATGAAAGATGCAAACAAGCGCGCGCAGCACAATACAATTAATCATAAAATAAACAATGAAAGCTTTGTTAGTAATACCGCTAGCAAACTAGGTATTTTAAAATTTACGGGCGCAGCCGCATTGGCAGTAGGTGGTATCGCACTTGCCGCTCAAAACGCACAAGCTTTGTCACCGCTCGCTGTGGTCAATGGCATTACGTCAAGTGGTGGTGTTGGTGTTAGTAAAAATATTCTATACGGTGATGAGCCATTACAAGATTTGGATATTTATTATCCTAAACCTTTAGCCCAAGCTATGAAAGCCGAGAGTCCTATTACTGGTAGTTATCCGATGGTGGTTTTCGTCCATGGCGGCTCGTGGGAGAGTGGTAATAAGGAACAGTACGCCTTTGTCGGTCAAAGTTTGGCGCAGGCAGGCTATGTCACTGCTGTAATTAATTATCGCAAAGCCCCTGAACATGTATATCCCGATTACGTCGAAGATGCAGCGCAAGCGATTGCTTGGAGTTTCGACAATGCGACCAGCTTGCATGCTGATCCAAAACGCTTGGCAGTGGTTGGGCATTCTGCTGGTGCGTTCAATGTGGTTGCTGCCGTTGCTAATGAAGATTTTTTAGCACCTTATGGTATTAAGCCAAAAGACATCAAGGCAGTTATTGGCATTGCAGGCCCTTATAGCTACGACTTTCGTAAGTTTGATAGCGCAACAGCTTTTGCTGCTGATGCCACACCAGACGAGGTTATGCCCGACCGTCATATCAAAGGCGAGCAGCCGCCTTATCTATTGCTCACTGCCGAAAATGATAAAATCGTGTACGCTACCAATACTATCAAGATGACTAAAGCGCTAAAAGAGGCGGGTGTTATGGTAGAAAACGGTGAAATTGAAGGGGCCAGTCATGCGACCAGTATCGGAGCTATGGCGCCACCACTACGCTGGCTAAACGATGTGCGCGCGCAGGTTTTGACTTACTTGGATAAAGAGCTCAAGTAGTCGTGTTTGTTAATCTCAGTACTGCTTGAATGTCTAGCGTCTAGAGTGTTTATAACCGTATCCTCATTGCTGGTTTTATGGCTTAGGCGCAGTTGCGTAAGACAGTACTGTAAGATGCTTAAACTCTTGTTATAATGTCGTCACTTTACCTCTATACCCTATTTAACACTTAAGGCAGAATATTCTATGAGCATGAACGCTGACGACCTGATTGCATTTTTACAGACTCATTTCCCAGACGCTTTTATTCAAGCTGCCAATCAAGGTAATAAGTTTGATGTACGCGTGGTTGATGCTAGTTTCGAAGGCAAGCGCGCCGTGCAACGCCAGCAAGCGATCTATGCGCTAGTCAACGACAAGATTGCCAGTGGTGATATTCACGCGCTCAATATTCAAGCGCTGACACCTGCTGAATGGGATGTTCAGTCAAAAGGTTAAATTTTTTATATACGCTGGGCTTGCACAGAACTGATTGTTTTAACGATTATTACAATGATTGGTTCGATAAGTCTGATTTTCACTATTTTTAATACTCATCGCTAGGTTGTCACTTCTATGGATCAATTTTTAATCACTGGTAGTAGTCGTATCGCAGGGGAAGTCACTATCTCAGGCGCCAAAAATGCTGCTTTGCCATTATTGGCAGCTATGATATTGGCCGAGACCCCAACGACATTGCACAATGTGCCCTCATTACAAGATGTGCGGACGTTGATTGAATTGATCAGTGGCATGGGTATCAAAATCCAAAAGCAGGACGATACTGTCACTTGTGATACCAAGAGTATTGATAATTTCTATGCGCCGTATGATTTGGTGAAGACCATGCGTGCCTCGATTTTAGTCCTTGGGCCATTGCTGGCACGTTTTGGTGAGGCAGAAGTGTCATTGCCCGGTGGCTGTGCGATTGGTTCACGTCCTGTAGACCAACATCTAAAAGCCTTTGAGGCGATGGGTGCTGAGATTAGTGTCGAGAATGGCTATGTAAAAGCAAAAGCGCCAAAAGGCGGCAAGCTGATTGGCTGTAACTTTTCATTTGACATGATCACCGTTGGCGGTACTGAAAACGTCATCATGGCCGCCGCACTTGCCAAAGGCACGACTGTTTTGGGTAATTGCGCGCTTGAGCCAGAAGTGGTCGATTTGGCCAATATGTTGGTGGCGATGGGCGCTAAAATAAGCGGTATCGGTACTTCTATCATGACCATCGAAGGCGTTGAACGCTTGCATGGTTGTGAGTATTCAGTGGTGCCAGATCGTATCGAAACTGGCTCCTACCTTGCTGGCGCGTTGATGACGCGCGGTGATGTGTTGACCAAAAACACATCTGCGCTGCTATTAACACCCGTGTTAGAAAAATTCGAAGATATGGGTGCGGTGATTACTAGCGGTGATGATTGGATTCGTGCACAAATGAAAGGTCGTCCACTGCCGGTTGATATCCGTACGCAGCCACACCCCGGCTTTCCAACAGATATGCAAGCGCAAGTCATGGCGATTGCTTGCTTGGCGAATGGCACCAGTACTTTTATCGAAAATATCTTTGAAAACCGCTATATGCATGTACCTGAGCTTAATCGTTTAGGTGCATCTATTCAAGTAGATGGTCATACGGCTGTGGTTAAAGGCGTCGAAAACTTTACGGCTGCACCGGTAATGGCGACTGATTTACGTGCGTCTATGTCACTGGTGATGGCGGCAGCAACGGCGGAAGGTGAAAGCTTAATCGACCGTATTTATCATATCGATCGTGGCTATGAGCATGTTGAAGAAAAACTGCGTGCGCTTGGGGTCAATATCGAACGTATCAATACTAACGACTAAACTAACAACTAAACCAGCGATTAAGCTTGATTGGCTTTATAAAGTTGAACGTTTGGTGTTATAAATTAAAAAATCCTCTTTAGTGGGGATACTCACTGCACATGGACACGATGTCATTATGACTGAAGCAAGCAATAGCCTACCAAATGATGGTTTATTAAACGAAGTAAATGATGAGTTCTTTGGCTTAACACTGGCCTTATCAAAGGGTCGTATTTTAGAAGAGACCATGCCACTGCTACGTGCAGCGGGTGTTGATCTTTTAGAAGATCCTGAAGCCTCGCGCAAACTTATTTTTCCAACCTCAAACCCAAATGTACGTGTATTAATCTTGCGTGCAAGCGACGTACCGACCTACGTCGAACACGGCGCGGCTGATTTTGGTGTAGCGGGTAAAGATGTGCTGCTTGAGCATGGCGCGAACCACGTGTATGAATTGCTTGATTTAAAAATTGCTCAATGCAAATTGATGACCGCTGGCGTAAAAGACGCACCACTGCCCAATCGTCGTCTGCGTATCGCGACCAAATATGTCAATGTAGCGCGCGCGTATTTTGCGAGCCAAGGTCAGCAAGTTGATGTTATCAAGCTTTACGGTTCAATGGAGCTTGCGCCATTGGTGGGCTTGGGCGATTTGATTGTCGATGTGGTTGATACGGGTAATACCCTACGCGCGAATGGACTTGAAGCACGCGATCATATTTGTGATGTGTCATCACGTCTTATCGTCAATCAAGTCAGCTATAAGCGCAAATTTGCGTTACTAGAACCCATTTTAGATAGCTTTAAAAACAGTATTGCCGATGCCTAGTAAACCGGTGCCAATCATTGGTAATATAAAGCATGATGATGCGAATTTTTAAACCAGTTTAGCAGGCTATGAGTGATATAGCGTGCTAAACTGGTTTTATTGTCTTAGCTTGCGAAAAAATAAAATCACCGTAAAATTTAGACAAGAAGACAGCCAGTAAGTCGCCATATTTGTGAATAATAAGCATACTTTAGTTATATTCACGCCGTTTATTTTCAGCAGTATTTTATGCTCAGATATAGGATTAGGTCATGCGCCAGTTAAGTACCCAAGATGCCGATTTTGACAATCAATTGACACAACTGCTTGCCTTTGAAACCGTCAATGATGCTGAATTATTGCATACCGTCGACGATATCATCGCACAAGTACGTGCGGATGGTGATAGCGTCGTATTGGCATTAACTCAGCAATTCGATCAGCATCCAGCGACAACGATGCAAGAGTTAGAGCTGTCTAAAGAAGCACTTGCCGATGCATTTGCCAATCTGGATGAGAATGTAAAAACGGCATTGACCACAGCAGCTACTCGGGTACAGACCTTCCATGAGCGTCAAGTACAAGAAACGTGGCAATATGAAGATGAGCTAGGCAATCGCTTAGGTCAAAAAGTCACGCCACTTGATCGTGTTGGCATTTATGTGCCGGGTGGTTTGGCATCTTATCCATCATCAGTATTGATGAATGCTATTCCTGCCAAAGTAGCTGGGGTTACTGAAGTTATCATGGTCGTACCAGCGCCGAAAGGGGTGCTCAATCCTTTGGTATTGGCAGCAGCACATTTGGCACAAGTTGACCGTGTCTTTACCATTGGCGGCGCACAGGCGGTAGCAGCTTTAGCCTACGGTACCGAAACCATTCCAGCGGTGGATAAAATCACAGGGCCGGGGAATAAGTATGTCGCGGCAGCCAAACGCGCAGTATTTGGACAAGTCGGCATTGATATGATTGCAGGCCCCTCAGAAGTGTTGGTATATGCAGAGGGTGAAGCGCAAGATCGAGCTGATTGGCTCGCGATGGATTTGTTGTCGCAAGCAGAGCACGACCGTATCGCTCAAGCTATCTTTGTGACGACCAGTGAAGAGCAGTTAAAAGAAGTCGAGTTAGAGATAGAAAGAGCACTCGCTGAGCTGCCAAAAGCAGATATCGCGCGTGACTCGCTGCAAAATCGTGGTGCACTTATCTTAGTGAAAGATCGTAGCGAGGGTATGGCACTGATTAATCGTATTGCCCCTGAGCATTTGGAGTTATCCGTTGATAACCCTGATGCATTGCTAGATGATATTCGTCATGCGGGTGCTATCTTTATGGGTCGTCACACGCCTGAGGCGATTGGCGATTACTGTGCAGGACCGAACCATGTGCTACCAACATCTGGTACTGCGCGCTTTTCTTCACCTTTAGGTGTCTATGACTTTCAGAAGAAATCATCAATTATTTATTGCAGTGAATCCGGCAGCAAGCCATTGGCTGAGACGGCTGATATTCTAGCGCAACGTGAGGACCTAGAAGCCCATGCGCGCTCAGCCCGTTATCGTTATCAGTAAGATATTTTGAGCGTCTTCATTTTTACTTTTGATAGATATTTTTAATAGTCTGTATGGCTAATTAGTAGGATAATTTATGAGTGAGTCAAAGATAGATACCAGACTTTGGTCATCTAAAGCACGCAACTTGTCACCTTATGTGCCGGGTGAACAGCCACAGCACGACAATTTATGCAAACTGAACACCAATGAAAACCCCTTTCCGCCGTCACCGAAAGTAGGCCAGGCAATCGCTAAGGTGTTAGAGAAGCAAGCGGAAGATTTGCGCTTGTATCCTGCACCCGAATCTGATGATTTGCGGGCGGCCTTAGCGCAGCTTTATAGTCTTGAGGCAAACCAAGTCTTTGTCGGTAACGGTTCAGACGAAGTGTTGGCGCTCGTCTTTGCCAGTTTTTTCCTAAAAGAGCGTCCTGTCTTAGCACCTGATATCAGCTATAGTTTTTATCCGGTTTATGCACAGACGTTTGGTGTCGATCTGATACAAATTCCTTTAGAAGAAGACTTTAGTGTCGATCCTGATGCGTATCGTCAGCCTTGTAGCGGTATCATCATCGCCAATCCTAATGCGCCAACCGGTTTACTGTTATCGCTTGATGACATTCGTAAGCTGGCGGGTGAACACTCAAATGCAGTGGTTGTGATTGATGAGGCGTATATTGATTTTGCTCAAAGCACTGAAAATAATCAAGATACGACGGTTTCAGCCATTAGCTTGATTAATGAGTTTGATAATATTCTAGTGACGCAAACTTTTTCAAAATCACGCTCGCTCGCCGGTCTGCGCGTCGGTATGGCTTTTGGCAATGTCTCATTGATTGAAGCATTAACACGTATGAAAAACAGCTTTAACAGTTTTCCACTCGATAAGCTGGCGCAAGCTGGGGCGACTGCTAGTGTGATAGATGTCGAGTATTTTGAGCAAATGCGTCAGCAGGTTATGGACTTGCGCGAATCACTGACTGCAGATTTAACGGCACTTGGTTATGACGTGCTGCCATCGCATGCCAATTTTGTCTTTGCCCGTCCTAAAGATGGCAATGCTAGCACGGTGGCTTCTGCCCTACGTGAACAAGGTATCATTGTCCGTCATTTTGACAAACCGCGTATCAATGAGTACTTACGCATTACCATTGGTACGCCAGTACAACATGAGCGCCTGATTGAGGCCTTAAAAACGCTACATGACTCTAACGATATCGCTGCGGGTTAATGCGTAATCTTTTGGTTAGCTCATAACGACGATAGCTGAATTGCCGCAATAAATATCGACAATAAAGCCTGCTCAACGTCACGTTGGCAGGCTTTATTTTTTATCATAGGGTCATATAAATCTTAATATCATTTACTAGCACTATTGTCAGCAAGGACTGAGAGCAAATTACCTACCTTATCGAGGCATTCTTGATATTCTGCATCGCAGTCGGAGGCAACCGTGATGCCACCACCTGCCCAGAGACTGACTTGTCTATCACCATTCAATGAATTGGTGGCTTGCAGGGTACGAATGAGCACATTCCATTGGCCACTACCATCAAAGTTCATATAGCCCATGGTGCCACAATAAGCACCGCGCGGTGCAGTTTCCAGTTCGGATATAATCTCAACCGCCCGTTTTTTGGGCGTCCCCGTGATAGAGCCTGCGGGCAAACTGCCAAACAATACAGCTAATGGATGAGTATCTGCCTTTAACTCAGCGGTGATGGTACTCACCATATGATGCACATTGCTAAAGGTCTCAATCGCAAATAATTGCGGCACTTTGACGCTACCAATTTTGGCGTATTTACCCAAATCATTGCGCAGTAAGTCGACGATCATGACGTTTTCGGCACGGTCTTTTTCGCTATCGATAAGCTGCTGTTTATAAGCATTGTCTTGTACAGTATTCAATCCGCGTGGCATCGTTCCTTTGATTGGTTTGGTACGAATATGATGTTTGCCAGTGTTCGTCTCTTTTGTAAAGGTAAAAAATAACTCAGGCGAGCAGCTTAGTAGCTCAAAATCACTTTCACCCTTATTTGCATGGCCCTCACGATCAAGATGACTGATTTGTAAGTACCCTGCAAAGGGAGCTTTGGTATTTCGATGTAGGGCAGGTAAGTAATCAACCAGTTTCGTTGCGCTACCATGATTAGTAATATTATTAAAAGTGCCTTGCCATGCTTGCGTCAGATTGATTTGATAACAGTCGCCTTGCTGTAGATACTGTTGAGTTTTTGCAAAAGCCCTTTGATAATCATTTTTATGCCAGCGCTCGTTCAATATTAATGGCGCCAACGGTGGCTCATTATCATGAGAGGGTTTGTTTCTACTAGATAGTTGATGCTCTAGCGTGTCTAAATACGATATAAGCGCTGATAGTGTGGCGTCTGTTGCTTCACTAGCAGTATTTAAACCTAGCGTATTTAGCCTCCAGCCATTTTCTTTATCTGATGGGGTGAGGTAGATATCGTAATGTCCCAAAATGGCACAAGGCTGCGTTGCTAGCTCAATATGTGCAGCTGGGCTAAGCTCATGAGCAGCGATATCGTAACCGATAAAGCCTATCAGACCATGATGATAACTTGGTTTTTCATTTAAATCGCTTACTGGTTCTGGGTTTTCATTATTAGCATCATAAGTTTGACTATAACTGATTAATTCATCTTGCCAGTCGTTATAACTCCTATAAGTGACAGTGATATCATTGTGAACGGCGTCACGGCAGGTTTTTCTGACTTGATAAAGGGCTGCTTGTTCGTTTGAATCTGGCGTGTTTTCAGCGCAACCATAAACAGACCAGCTGACTTTGGGGAGCAAGCCAATCACTGATCGGCCGTCATTATTGAGCCAAACCAATTGCCAGTTTGCTTCGGCCTGTTGTGCGATTAAATATTGCTGTAGCAGTGGCAGCAGTTCGGCAGCCGTTAGCCCACCAAAACGCCAGCTAGGTTGAGTAGCTGGCGATAGGGTAGAAACTGTCTGCTCAGTATTCTTATGATTTTTTACGGGCATAATTTACGCGTCAAACTTTTTGATAATTAAGGTGGCATTGGTACCGCCAAAGCCAAAGCTATTACTCATCAAGGTTTCGAGATTGGCGTCGCGTTTTTCGGTGACGATATCAAAGCCTTCAGCCGCAGGGTCTAAATTCTCAACATTAATACTTGGCGCAATGAAGCCTTCTTGTAGCATCAGTAAGCAATAGATTAATTCTTGCGCACCGACGGCACCCAAGCTATGACCGGTCATTGACTTGGTCGAGCTGATAGGCGGGACTTTGCTGACATCATTACCGAATACTTTAGCAATCGCTTTAAGCTCAGTGATATCACCTAGTGGCGTACTCGTACCGTGGCTATTGATATAATCGACGCTTTGTAAGCCCGCTTCGGCTAGTGCTTGCTGCATACAGCGTACTGCACCTTCACCGCTTGGTGCGACCATTTCTGCACCATCAGAGCTGGCCCCGTAGCCGACAATTTCAGCCAATATATTGGCACCGCGTGCTTGGGCATGCTCTAAGCTCTCAACAACAACCATCGCGCCACCAGCGGCAATGACAAAACCATCACGGTCTTTGTCATACGCTCTTGAGGCAAGTTGTGGCGTGTCATTATACTGAGTACTGACCGCACCCATGGCATCAAACATACATGACTGCGTCCAGTGTTCCGCTTCACTACCACCAGCGAGTACAATATCAGCTTTACCGAGCTGAATAAGCTCAGCGGCATGGCCGATACAGTGGGTTGAGGTCGCGCAAGCAGAGGCAAGAGAGTAGGAAACACCCTGAATTTTTAGCCCAGTGGCCAAGGCGGCGGATACCGAGCTGCCCATCGTTTTTGGTACCGCCATCGCACCGACACCGCGTAGACCTTTTTCACGCATCGCATCTATGGCATTGACGATATTTTCTGTCGATGCGCCGCCCGAGCTGGCTACGACACCCACACGTGGATTGCTATTGATAGTCTCAAGCGACAAGCCAGCGTGCTCGATTGCATTCAAGGCGCTAACATAGGCATAGAGGCTGGCATCACTAAAGAAGCGCTTTAATTTACGATCTATAGCGGAGGTGTCAAGTTCTGCTTTATCGATACTGCCACTAACGTGCGACTTAAATTCATGCTCAGCATAAGAGTCGTTAAATGTAATACCAGACTGCCCTTGCTTAAGAGCGGCAGTGACGGTGGCTAAATCATGTCCGATACAAGAGACAATCCCTGCTCCAGTGATAACAACGCGGCGCATATTCTATTCCTTATTAATAACGATTTTTGATAATTACCTTTAATAATCGCTTTTGAGTCCAACATTCTATTATGTAGCGGTTGGCATGGCTGTTTTTTGTAGCAATAGCCTGATGAAGACAGCCTAGAGGCTTAAATAACGACTATTTCTAACAAGTCTTTTAACCTATATAGGCCGCTTTCACAGGATTATTGCTTTTATCATAGAACCAAATCCATGATAAATAGTGGCCAGCTAATGCCTCAGCCTATGCCATATGATAACGTATCAAGGGTTCAAAATCTTTGGATAAGTGCAAAATAACGACAAAACATTGATTACGGTTAAAAGTAACTATCCCTGTCTGTTTTGCGATATGATAATCGTTGTTTTGGTCATTGAGACATGGCTATTTTTGTCCAAATAAAAGCAGGGTAGAGGGGTAGGAGAAGGTCGACAATTATAAATAAACCATACTTTTAGATACAAAATTTGTGAGCGCGATAACATTGTTCGCACTGACAGCCGTTTGCCTCATTGGCTAAAATGACCCATTCATTACTACTATAAAAAAACGACCAATCATCATATTAAGGACATCACGATGGCAAAGCGTAGCACTCTCTCTAAAGGCATCAACACTATTGGCTCTTTTACGCGCAATAATCTGGAGCGCATGGGTGCAGTGATTGACAGCATGAATGCAAAAACGGGTAAGCCAAGTCACTATAAAGCGGTAAATCTAGGCGATGAAGATTTTCAACAAGACCTATTCCGAGAACAAACCCTAAAGGCGACCCAGCAGTTATTGGGCACACGATTTGCGACTTATGGCAAGTATGCCAAAAAAGTAGTGCCGAATAGTTTATTCCAATCGACGGTTGACGGGGCATTTGCACAAATTGCTAAGCTTGCAGCCACTTGGAGCCAGATTGATTTGCCCAATGAGCATCGTTTTGCCAGCGTGGCGAGTTTAGACGATGAAGAGCGCTACGCATTGGCGACCGACATTGCCAATCAAAACCGTGCGCTTGCTACGATTGGTGGTTTGACTGGTTTGGCCGGACTACCAGGTTTGTTGGCTGATACTTTATGGCTATTGCTGGTCTCTTTGCGTACCGTTTATCAATTGGCGGCGGTTTATAATAAGCCGTTGACAGGTAAGCAAGGCGTGAAGATGGCGTACGAGCTGCTTGCCAATGCTGACCTCAGCAAGATGCAAGAAAAACAAGCGCTACTGGCGGGCATTGGTATTGGTAAAGGCTTACTGGATAATGCGCAAAGCAGCGGTTTACACAATGAGCTTAAAAATCTAGGTCTTAAAAATAAAAATGTGAACTTCTATGCTGAACAAGTAGACAATATTGCCAGTCAAGTAGGCATCGATCTTGATCAGATCAATTTGTCATGGATACGTCGTTTTTTACCAGGCACTGCGGTAATAGTAGGTATGCGTTATAATAGTCAGCTCATTGACGAGGTTATCGGGGTAGCGCAAGCAACCTTTGCTCCAGAAGCAAAACTTGCCAATCGTGCGATTACTGATGATAGCGGTAGTGAGAAAGAGGTAAGTAAAACCACCAGTAACGATGAGCAGAAAGAGCCAAAAGACCAAGACAGTAAAAAAGACAGCTCAGATAAATCGTCAGATAGCCAGCCAAAAAATACAGAGACGGACAAAGCAGCTGACCAACCAAAGAAGTAAATTGAAATAACGGTCCATATTTAAATGTAGCGATATTTTCTTGGCTGTCTTGAAAAACAAGATAATATCGCCATTTAATGGTCACGAACTGCCAAGCATTTATCTCTAAATATCTTTTATCGATAATGCTTGTGTTCATACTGCCTAAGTCTGCCAGCTTTACCGTATTTAACGTCTTGTTTTTCAGCTATTTTTTAGTGCAGAACAGATAAAGTGTTATAGTGGTAGGCTTAATGCATATATATCGAATGTTGTAAAGTAAAACCACTCATAAGTGGTTGAATTAGCAGCAACAACTCTTTATAATATACTGTCCTAAAAATGGGTGTGCCGAAATCTGCGAATTGCGTCAGATCGATGGTGCATTGCCCCATTTTTTTGTTTTATACCAAACGGGAGAAGGATGCCTCATGGCAACAACTAACCAATTGATTCGCAAGGGTCGCAAAACCATCAAGGAAAAGTCAAAAGTTCCTGCGTTGCAAGCGTGCCCACAACGTCGCGGTGTATGTACTCGTGTATATACTACCACGCCTAAAAAACCTAACTCAGCCATGCGTAAAGTATGTCGTGTACGTTTGACTTCAGGCTATGAAGTATCAAGCTACATCGGCGGCGAAGGTCATAACCTACAAGAGCACAGTGTTGTTCTTATCCGTGGTGGTCGTGTAAAAGATCTACCAGGTGTACGTTATCATACCGTTCGCGGTGCACTAGATTGCGCAGGCGTTAAAGACCGTAGACAAGGTCGCTCTAAATATGGTGCCAAGAAGCCTAAAGCTTAATATTAGCTTAGCTTATTTGCATTACCCAATAACTGTGCATGGGTTCGGTGTCAGCGGTAGTATTGGTTAATATAAATTATTTTATATCGACTGGTTACTCGCAAACATACCACCATGCAGTAAGGCTAACTGACAACTCATCACCCTGTCCTATTATGACAAGTATGATGTTGTGAATGTTGGACACTCCTGAAGACAAGGAAATTTATTATGCCAAGACGTCGCGTCGTTGCTACCCGTGAGATCCTACCGGATCCTAAGTTTGGTAGCCAAACTGTTGCAAAATTCATCAACCATGTAATGAGTGATGGTAAAAAATCTACTGCTGAGCGTATCGTTTACGGTGCTCTTGAGACAGTAAGTGAAAAGCGTAAGATTGAAGATCCAGTCTCTTTCTTCGAAGAAGTTTTAGAGAATGTACGCCCAATGGTAGAAGTAAAAGCTCGCCGTGTTGGTGGTGCTACCTACCAAGTACCAATGGAAGTACGCCCCTCCCGTCGTACTGCCTTGGCTATGCGTTGGTTAGCTGAAGCTGCTGCAAAGCGTTCTGAAAAATCTATGGCTTTACGTTTGGCTGGCGAATTGAATGATGCCGCTGATGGTAAAGGCAACGCTATGAAGAAACGTGACGAAGTTCACCGTATGGCAGATGCTAACAAAGCGTTCTCTCATTACCGTTTCTAAGCTATTTTTTAGACTACCTATCAAGAGTAGTTTTAAAGAAATAGCTGATGCTAGTTAATTATTTATTCTATTGATTGCCGTCATCCTCATCAGATTATTGATATTTTTTCATCGTAAGATAATAAAATACTCACATAATCTGGATGGCGGACATCTGTCAAGATGCTGTCCTGAAAAGGATACTGTTCTTTATAGACAGCATCCCAAATTTGATGCCGCACTATTCTAAGTATTTGCTCTTTTTTTGTCCGTATTAGGCCCAATAATCAGTAAGTAATATTACGAAGCTGACTGCTTTGTCATAGAGTATGAGGTAGAGATACAACACATTAATATATACACGAATTTCCCTAGGAAAACACTATGGCTCGTAAAACTCCCCTAAAACGCTATCGCAATATTGGCATTTCTGCGCACATTGATGCTGGTAAAACGACCACGACAGAGCGTGTCTTATTCTATACCGGCGTTAGCCACAAGCTTGGTGAAGTTCATGATGGCGCAGCCACCATGGATTGGATGGAGCAAGAACAAGAGCGCGGTATTACTATTACTTCTGCGGCGACGACTTGCTTTTGGTCAGGTATGGCAAAGCAGTTTGACGAACATCGTATCAACATTATTGACACCCCAGGTCACGTTGATTTCACGATCGAAGTTGAACGTTCTATGCGTGTACTTGATGGCGCTTGCATGGTTTACTGTGCAGTAGGCGGCGTTCAGCCACAGTCTGAGACCGTATGGCGTCAGGCAAACAAATATAAAGTTCCACGTCTTGCATTTGTAAACAAAATGGATCGCGTTGGCGCTGATTTTTATCGTGTTATTGAGCAAATCAAAACTCGTCTAGGTGGCAACCCTGTACCATTGGTTATTCCAATTGGTAAAGAAGACGACTTCGAAGGCGTTGTTGATCTTGTGACTATGAAAGCTCTATATTGGGATGAAGCGTCTCAAGGTATGGAATTTGAAGAGCGCGAAATTCCAGCTGAACTACAAGAAAAAGCGGAAGAGTATCGCGAACATCTTGTAGAAAATGCCGCTGAAGCATCAGAAGAACTCATGAATGAGTATCTTGAAAACGGTGAATTGTCTGTAGAGCAAATCAATGCTGCTATTCGTCAGTTGACTATTGATAATCAAATCATTCCACTACTTTGTGGTACTGCCTTTAAAAACAAAGGTGTACAAAAGATGTTGGATGCGGTTATTCAGTATCTGCCTGCGCCAATGGATGTACCAGCTATCCGCGGTATTCTTGATGACAAAGAAGAAAGTGAAGGCACTCGTGAAGCATCAGACGAAGCCCCATTCTCAGCTTTAGCATTCAAAATCATGAATGATAAGTTCGTTGGTAACTTAACCTTCGTTCGTGTTTATTCAGGTGTTTTGACGCAAGGTAGCAGTGTCTATAACCCAGTTAAAATGAAGCGTGAGCGCGTTGGTCGTATCGTACAGATGATGGCGAACTCTCAAGAAGAGCTTGCAGAAATTCGTACTGGTGATATCGCAGCATTGGTTGGCATGAAAGATGTGACGACTGGTGATACGCTATGTGATGAGCAAAATGTTATCACACTTGAGCGTATGGAATTCCCAGATCCAGTTATCAGTCTTGCCGTTGAACCTAAGACCAAAGCTGACCAAGAAAGAATGTCTATCGCTTTAGGTCGTTTGGCCAAAGAAGATCCATCGTTCCGTGTACATACTGACGAAGAATCTGGTCAGACGATCATCAGTGGTATGGGTGAGCTGCATCTAGAGATTCTTGTTGACCGTATGAAGCGTGAGTTTAACGTTGAAGCCAACATCGGTGCGCCGCAGGTTGCTTATCGTGAGACGATTCGTGAGACGGTTGAGCAAGAAGGCAAATTCGTACGTCAAACAGGTGGTCGTGGTAAATTTGGTCACGTTTGGTTACGTCTTGAGCCTATGGATCCAGCGGGCGACGTTCTATATGAATTCGCTGAAGAAGTGGTTGGTGGTACGGTACCAAAAGAGTTCCACGGTGCGGTTGATAAAGGTATTCAAGAGCGCATGAAAAACGGCGTACTTGCTGGCTATCCAATCGTTGGCGTAAAAGCGACATTGTATGACGGTTCTTACCATGACGTTGACTCGGATGAGCTATCATTTAAAATGGCTGGTTCTATCGCTTTCAAAAAAGGCTTCATGGCAGCAAACCCTGCACTACTTGAGCCAGTGATGAAAGTTGAAGTTGAGACACCTGAAGATTACATGGGCGACATCATGGGCGATTTAAACCGTCGTCGTGGTATGGTTCAAGGTATGGAAGATTTACCTGGTGGTACTAAGCAGATTCGTGCAGAAGTCCCATTAGCGGAAATGTTTGGCTATGCCACACAGATGCGCTCAATGTCTCAAGGCCGTGCAACATACTCAATGGAATTCCAAAAGTACGCTGAGATTCCAAAATCAGTGGCCGCTGACATCATCTCTAAGTTCAACTCTAAAGATGGCGACGAGTAAATAATCGTTATTTAATAATGACAATATAGGGCATATCTTTATATTGTCATTGAAGAATACGCCAATAATTGGTTAAAAGACTTGTTATTGGCCGTGATTTTCTTATAATATCTGCACATTAGTATGTGCACCCTTTTAACAATTATCTTAATGTGGTCAGGATTGTCTCAACTACTGTATTTATCATAGTTGAACACTGCCCCCAAAAAAAGAGGAAATACCCATGGCAAAGGCCAAGTTTGAACGCAGCAAGCCACACGTCAACGTCGGTACCATCGGACACGTTGACCACGGTAAAACCACACTAACCGCCGCTATCGCAACCGTAGCAGCAATCACCTCAGGTGGCGAAGCCAAAGACTACGCGTCTATTGACTCAGCCCCAGAAGAAAAAGCACGTGGCATCACCATCAACACCTCACACGTAGAATATGACACCCCATCACGTCACTACGCCCACGTCGATTGCCCAGGTCACGCCGATTATGTTAAAAACATGATCACCGGTGCAGCCCAAATGGACGGTGCAATCCTAGTCGTATCAGCGACCGATGGCCCAATGCCACAAACCCGTGAGCACATCCTGCTATCACGTCAGGTTGGCGTACCATACATCGTCGTATTCATGAACAAGTGCGACGTTGTTGACGACGAAGAACTGCTTGAACTCGTAGAAATGGAAGTTCGTGAATTACTAAGCGACTATGACTTCCCAGGTGATGACACCCCAATCATCCATGGTTCTGCTACTGAAGCCCTAAAAGGCTCACAAGAAAAATACGGCCAACCAGCCGTCGTAGAACTACTAAACGTACTAGACACCTACATCCCAGAGCCAGAGCGTGACATCGACAAAGCATTCCTAATGCCAATCGAAGACGTCTTCTCAATCTCAGGTCGTGGTACCGTTGTGACCGGTCGTGTTGAATCTGGTATCGTTAAAGTTGGTGACGAAATTGAAATCGTTGGTATCCGTGACACTCAAAAAACCACCTGTACGGGTGTAGAGATGTTCCGTAAACTGCTTGACGAAGGTCGTGCAGGCGAAAACTGTGGCGTACTACTACGTGGTACTAAGCGTGAAGACGTCCAACGTGGCCAAGTACTCGCTAAGCCAGGTTCAATCACTCCTCACACCAAGTTTGACGCTGAAGTATATGTGTTGAGCAAAGAAGAGGGTGGTCGTCACACACCATTCCTAAACGGCTATCGTCCACAGTTCTACTTCCGTACTACTGACGTAACTGGCGCAATCCAATTACAAGACGGTACTGAAATGGTTATGCCTGGTGATAACGTTGAGATGGGCGTAGAGCTTATCCACCCAATCGCTATGGACAAAGGTCTTCGCTTCGCTATTCGTGAAGGCGGCCGTAC